>JAHEDB010000541.1 GCA_024641465.1 Chromatiales bacterium
CGGTCATGACGATCCCGGCCGGGCCGTCCCAGGACTCCATGTGCATGGAGTTGTATTCATAAAAGGCGTGCAAATCCGGGTCCATGGTCTTGACGTTCTGCCAGGCCGGCGGGATCAACAGGCGCATGGCGCGGAAGATGTCCATGCCGCCGGCCAGCAGGGCCTCGAGCATATTGTCGAGGCTGTTGGAGTCGGAACCGGTCATGGACACCAGCGGGCGCACGTCGGCCATCTTGATATGCGGGGTCTCGAACTTGTGACCGCGGGCTATCGACCAGTTGCGGTTACCCTGGATGGTATTGATCTCGCCGTTATGCGCCAGATAGCGGAACGGTTGGGCCAGGCGCCACTGCGGCCAGGTGTTGGTAGAGAAGCGCTGGTGGAACACGGCGAGGGCCGATTCCAGTTGTTTGTTGCCGAGGTCCTTGTAGAACACCGGCAGGTATTCGGGCATCACCAGGCCTTTGTACGAGATCACGCTGGAGGACAGGCTGGGGACATAAAAGGTGCTGTCCTGGGGCTGGATGGCCTTCTCGGTACGGCGGCGGGCTATATATAAGTGTCTTTCAAAAGTAGTCTGGTCCATGCCGGCAGGGGCATTGACGAAGATCTGCTCGATGACCGGCAGGGTCTTGAGGGCCTCTTCACCGCAGGCCGCCTGGTCGGTCGGTACCTCGCGCCAGCCGAGGACTGGCAGGCCTTCGGCCTTGAGTTCCTTCTCCAATTGGGCGCGGGCGGCCTGGGCCAGCTTGGCATCCTGATTGAGGAACACCATGCCCACGGCATACAGCTCGGCCAGTTTGAAACCTTTGTCTTGCGCAATCTTGCGCAGGAAACTGTCGGGTTTTTTCAACAGCAGACCGCAGCCGTCACCGGTCTTGCCGTCGGCGGCAATCGCGCCACGGTGGGTCAGGCGAGTCAGGGCGCCGATGGCGGTATTCACCAGCCAATGGCTGGGTGCGCCGTCCATATGGGCGATGAGGCCGAAGCCACAATTATCCCGTTCGAATTCGGGGCGATAGAGTCCGCTGAGGTTTATGTTTTCAGTATTCACAGTCGTTTGATTTTGCTGAGATTATTTTAACCAACTCCGCCCTGCAGATGGTCCGGATGCCTCCGGGCAAAACGGCTGAGCAGTATACAGTTCTCTACCGGGTGCTTCAATCACCGATAGGGGGTAAATCGGTGATATTCGAAGGGATTAAGGCTGTTTGGCCGGGCTCATCTCGGCATGGATCGACGAGAAATTGCGGACCCACGGCGAGAGTTTTTTGATGGTGGACGGCAGGGTGCCGACGGCGGTTTTGGCGTCGTCGTTGTTGGGATAGACACCGTACAACAGGGCATACCAGTCCTGTTTGTCACGTTGGGTATGGTAATAAACGACCTTGCCGCGCAACTGGTGCTGCTGGATGAACTGTTTGATGTTGTCGATGTTCTGCGTGCCGAGCAATTGCAGGGTGTAGTGGCTGGGGTCCTGGGTCCACAGCCAGGCCTCCTGGGCCTCGATATTGTTCGGGTCCGGGGTGCCGGTTTTTTTCGCGGCTAAAACGGCCGGTTTTTTTACACTGGCCTTGGGTGGTGAGCTTTGAATCGAGGCGAAGTTGCGCATCCAGGGTTTGTTGGCCCTGGCGGCCTTGGGCAGATGCTCGACGACCTGTTGCGCCTGTTGCGCGCTGGTGAAGCTGCCATAGAACAGTACATACCAGTCTTTTCCCGCGTGAGTAGTCTGGTAGACCACGGCCTGATCCTGGAGCTGGTATTGCTCGATGTATTTGTTCAGCGGCGTCATGCTGTGACTGCCGAGCAATTGCAGGGTGTAGTTTTGCGCGGGTTGTGCGCTGAGCCATTGTGTCGCCGTCTGGGTGGCGGGCTTGGCCGTTGTGACCTTGAAGGTGGTGCTGCTGACCTTGCCCTGGGCGGGATCGGTTACGCTGATCTGCCAGTTGTCCGCCTGCTGGCCGGTGACCAGCTCAATGCGCAGCTTGCTGTCACTATCGACATGGATGCGGGATTTGGGCAACTGCTTCTTATGCCCGGACCAGCTGAGGGTGACCTGGGTATCGGGGCCGAAATTTTTGCCGTGCAGGGTGATGCTCTGTGACTGGCTGCTGGCGGTGAGGCCGTCCGGTTCAATACG
>JAHEDB010000542.1 GCA_024641465.1 Chromatiales bacterium
TATGGCGTGGATGTGAAATACCGGACCGATTTCTGGGGTGGCCGGCCCCTCAGGACCCGCTTCCAGGAACTGGCCCAGGCCCTCGGCGAACTGGATGCCTGGGTACGCCTGCATTATGTCTATCCCTACCCCCACGTCGATGAGGTCATCCCGCTGATAGCCGAGGGCCACATCCTGCCCTATCTGGATGTCCCTTTGCAGCACGCCAGCCCGAGGATACTCAAGGCCATGAAACGCCCGGCGGACAGTGAGAATGCGCTGCGCCGTATCGAGGCCTGGCGCTCGATGTGCCCCGATATCACCCTGCGCAGCACCTTTATCGTCGGTTTCCCCGGCGAGACGGAACGGGATTTTGAAGCGCTGCTGACCTTCATTAAAGAAGCCCAGCTGGATCGGGTCGGGGCCTTTACCTATTCCCCCGTAGAAGGGGCCAGGGCCAACGACTTGCCCAATCCGATCTCAGAGCGGGAAAAACAGGATCGCCTGGAAGAATTCATGCAGGTCCAGGCCGCCATCAGTGCCGACCGACTGGCGGGCAAGGTTGGCCAGACCATGACCGTGATCGTCGACGGCGAGGATGATTACGGCACCCTGGCGCGCAGCCAGGCCGATGCCCCCGAGGTTGACGGGGTGGTGAATATCGAAGGCGTGACGGGGCTTGAGCCCGGCGAGTTTGTCGAGGTCGAGATCATCGGCAGTGACGAGCATGACCTGTATGCCCGGTTAATTGAATAAGCTAAAAACACGACAAGGAGAGTGCAATGAAGGTTTTTCCCGGTATTACCCCCGAACTGGCGAACTGGATCAAACAACAACCGCTGTTTTTTAACGCCTCCGCCCCCCTCAGTGGGCAGGGCCACGTGAATCTTTCCCCGCGCGGACTGGACGGGCTGCGGGTAATCGACCCCAATCAGGTGGTGATCCTCGATATGACCGGCAGCGGCAATGAGACCGCCGCCCATCTGTTGGAAAACGGCCGTATCACCATCATGTTCTGCGCCTTCACGGGGGCGCCGATGATCCTGCGCCTGTACGGCGAGGGGGAGATCATCCTGCCGGGGGATGATGATTGGGCCGAACTGCGCGGTTTGTTTGCCCCGGACCTCCCCGGTGTGCGGCAGATCTTTCGTGTATTGGTAACGCGGGTGCAGCAATCCTGCGGTGAAGGGGTGCCCTTGATGGATTATGTGGGCCAGCGTGACAGATTATTAAACTGGGCGCGTGACAAAGGCGAGGACGGTATCCGGCAATATCAAAAAGAGAAAAACAGCCGCAGCATCGATGGCCTGGCCAGTCCGTTTGCGGATTGATTTTGGGTTTAGAGACCTTGCCGAGCTACCAAAACTGAAAATAAAAAACAAGCCATGGTGAAGTAAATATTTTGCGTTTATTCACAGGGCCCGAAATATCAATGAGTTGCGGCGTCAAAAAAACGTAAAATATGACAAGACACTATAAAAACGGTATAACTTATTGTTTTTAAAGAATTATGCGGAAAGTTTAAATTCTAACCAGTTTAACAAAAGTGCAATACTGTCGCGGCCTAAAGTCCCTTTCACCCAATTCATCCACAAAGTTATCCACAGGTTCTGTGGATAACAAAAGTTCGTTTTGAGTGACAAGGACTTAGCCAATGCGGTGTAAATGTAACCAGGGTGAGGCACCTTTTTTTCTACGTGGATGCCCGCCTGCAAAAGTATTGATACAGTTGCCCTATGTCACACACCGAAGCCCTGTTACGCGTTGCCGTGCCCAGCCCCTTGCGTCATGCGTTCGATTATTTACCTCCAAAAGGATTGTCCACGGAAAACCTGAACGCCGGGATCCGTCTGCTGGTGCCCTTTGGCCGGCAACAGTTGGTCGGGGTGCTGTTGGGGGTGGTGAATGCCACCGAGGTCAGCCGCGATAAACTCAAACGGGTTATAAAGGTCATCGATTCGCAGCCGGTGCTGCCGGTGGACCTGCTCAAATTGTTGCAATGGGCCAGCCAGTATTACCAGCACCCCATCGGTGAGGTCATCAGCACGGCCCTGCCGGCCCTGTTGCGTACCGCCCACCCGGCCGGTGTCCGTGGTAAAAAGGTCTGGGCCCTGACCAACGCCGGGCGTGAGGTGGACGTGTCGAGCCTCGGTCG
>JAHEDB010000543.1 GCA_024641465.1 Chromatiales bacterium
GCGAGGCCCTGGCCTTCAAGTGGGACAAACTCGATCCGATACAGGGCATGCAAAAGATCTTCGCCTGGCGCGGTGTGGTTGAGCTGTTAAAGGCCCTGTTCAAGTTTCTGATTATCGGCATGATTGCCGTTGTGTTTCTTTATAACCAGCTCGATTCGTATCTGCATCTCAGTGAAGAACCGGTCAATCAGGGTATCGGGCATACCGCTGAATTGCTGGTGCTGGGTTTTCTGGTGATTGCCTCCGCCATGTTTTTGATCGCCATGATCGATGTGCCGTTCCAGTTATGGGATTATCAACAACAGTTGAAAATGACCTACCAGGAAGTCAAGGACGAGAACAAGGATACCGAAGGTAATCCCCAGGTCCGCGGTCGGGTGCGCAAGATGCAACGCGATATCGCGCAGCGCCGCATGATGGCGGAAGTGCCCAAGGCCGATGTGATTGTCACCAACCCGGAACACTATTCGGTCGCGCTCAAATATGATCAAAATGCCATGGCCGCGCCGGTAGTGATCGCCAAGGGCGTGGACCTGATCGCCTTCCAGATCCGAACTATCGCCCGCGAACACAATGTCCCGATCGTCATGGCACCGCCGTTGGCGCGTGCCCTGCACCACACCACCGAGATCAATCAACCGATCCCACACAGCCTGTACCTGGCCGTGGCGCAGGTCCTTGCCTATGTCTTCCAGTTGCGTCGCAAGCGTGGCTGGCAGCAACGCGGTGATCTGAAGATGGGCAAGCTGCCTATACCCGATGATATGCAATTTTAACCACGAGGTTTGTAGTTATGGCTGAACAAGGCGTCCTCTTACAACGCATCAAATTTGTCTCCCGCTCAGGATTAGGTGCGCCGATCCTGATGTTGTTGATGCTGGCCATGATCATCGTGCCGCTGGCGCCGTTTTTTCTCGATATGCTGTTCAGTTTCAATATTGCCCTGGCGCTGGTGATCCTGCTGGTGACGGTTTATACCCTGCGGCCGTTGGATTTTGATTTGTTTCCGACGGTATTGTTGATCACCACCCTGTTGCGCCTGGCGCTGAACGTGGCATCGACCCGCGTGGTGCTGCTGGATGGGCATAAAGGTACCGATGCCGCCGGGCAGGTGATCAAGGCCTTCGGTGAATTTGTGATCGGCGGTAATTACGCCGTGGGTCTGGTGGTGTTCATGATCCTGGTGATCATCAACTTCGTGGTAATCACCAAGGGTGCGACGCGTATCTCCGAAGTCAGCGCCCGTTTTACCCTGGATGCGATGCCCGGTAAACAGATGGCCATCGATGCCGACCTCAATGCCGGCCTGATCGATCAGGACACGGCCCGCCGTCGCCGGCAGGAGATCAGTGATGAAGCGGAATTTTACGGTTCCATGGACGGTGCGAGTAAGTTCGTGCGCGGTGATGCCGTGGCCGGTATCCTGATCCTGTTTATCAATATCATCGGCGGTCTGTCGATCGGCACCATGCAGCATGACCTGAGTTTTTCCGATGCCGCGAAGTATTACACCCTGCTGACCATCGGTGACGGTCTGGTGGCGCAGATCCCCGCGCTGTTATTGTCCACCGCTGCCGGTATCATCATCACCCGCGTCTCGACCACGCAGAACATGGGCGAACAGGTTCTGCAACAGATGTTCAGCAACCCACGGTCACTGGCGGTATCGGCGGCGGTGCTGCTGTCCATGGGCCTGATCCCCGGTATGCCCAATGTGGCCTTTCTCACCCTGGCGCTGATCAGTGGCGGCGCGGCCTATATGATTCATCGCCACAACACCGGTAAAGACCGGGCAGTGGCGGCGCAGGATGTTCAGTCGCAGAAACAGGAATCGGAAGTCCGTGACCTGACCTGGGATGATGTCGGTCCGGTGGATGCGATTGGCCTGGAAGTCGGTTATCGCCTCATCCCCATGGTCGATAAAGGCCAGGGCGGTGAACTGATGGGCCGCATCAAGGGTGTGCGCAAGAAGCTCTCGCAGGAACTCGGTTTCCTCGTGCCGCCGGTGCATATCCGTGACAATCTCGATCTCACCCCCACCGCTTATCGCATTACCCTGATGGGTGTCACCGTCGGCGAGGCCGAGGTCTATCCGGATCGGGAAATGGCGATCAATCCCGGTCAGGTGTTCGG
>JAHEDB010000544.1 GCA_024641465.1 Chromatiales bacterium
CGACCTTGGGAATTTTGATATTTTTTGTCGGTTTCTGTCCGACCGGATGGCGGTATTTGCCGGTCTTCCACATGAAACGGGAATCCAGCACAAAGCCATCGTGGCAGGAAAAGCACATGCGTTCCGTACTGGAGACATCCTGTTTGCCGGTTTCGACGACCGGCTTGGGATCGTAGGGCACCAGTGTCGCGACCTTGTCCTGCTTAAATTCATTCAGCCACATGATATGACAGGTGGAACACTCGCGATTTGCCGAGGGCATACGGGCATCAAGCTGCTGGGTAAGCAGCAGAAAAACCGCCAGCAGCCCTATTCGCATCTTGTCAAACCGTCTTGCTACGTTAGAGGTCATCTGTGAGTAACTGAATTATTTTCCAACCGGGTAATCCGATATCGAGTACACGGATACCTTATGTTGCCGCATTTCGGCCACATACAATTTCATGTCTTTGTCGATGGCAATCCCTGCGGCCGTTTCAAATTTGGCCGGTTTGTCGTTTTGGCCCAATACAAACTGGAATCGACCACCATCAGAATAGACCTGCACCAGGTTCATGTAACTATCCGAGATATAAATCCGCCCCTGTTTATCGGTAGCCACACCCTTGGGTCGAAATAACTGTCCGGGTAGCACCCCCCACTCGCCCACCTGCAATAAGACCTTGCCGCGGGGGGTGAAGATTTGGACGCGGGTATTGAGGACATCCACCACAGCAATCCGCCTGTCTTCGAGCAATGCCATCGTTGCTGGGTAACGGAAATATCCTTCCTCAACCCCATTACCGCCCCATTCCTCGAGCAAATACCCGGCAAAATTAAACTTCATGAGTTTATGATTATTATTGCCGGTCACATAGAAGATCTGTTTTTGCTCATCGACCACCACATCAATCGGTCGAATAAGCGCCCGCTTCTTATCGGCGATAGTAATTGCGGTCAAAAACTTCCCATCAGGGTCAAATATCTGTACACGGTGGTTGCCCCTGTCAGCGACATAGATACGCCCTTTTTTATCGACATCAATACCGACCGGCCCACGAAATTCTCCTTTTTCGATACCCTCCTTACCGATCGAGAGCTTAAAGTCACCATCCTTGTTATAGACCTGGACGCGGTGATTACCGCCGTCCACCACATAGATGCGGTTGTTATCAACGGCAACATCGCTTGGCAAGGAGAGCTTGTCACTCTGTGGGCCACCAATATCAAACAGGTGCCTGATCGAATGAACCGGTACAGGTTCGGTGGCATGGATCGGATAGGAAAGGCAAAGCAGCGCCAACAATACGCTGCTCGTACCTGAAAATACTTTCAACTTACGCATCCTGCCGCCCTGCTCCAGAGTTGAAACTATCGCCACCATGCACCGGGATCTTTGGATTTTTTCTCCGGCTTTTTGGTCGCCGCTTTGTCTTCATCACCTACCAATACATTCACGTTAGGTAACGAGACATTCGACTTGAACAGGTTGGGCATATAAAACTGGCGGTATTTCTGTACAATCCCGACAATATTCAGGTTGGTCAAATCCGACACACGTCGATCAGAAAAACCCAGCTTTCTGAACGGCAGATAGCCTTTGTCTTCACTGGTATGACAACGTGTACAGAACCGTCCCTTGGGACTGACGATCTTGTGGAAGGACTTTTTAACCGACTCCCGATCCTTGTCGGAGAGCTTCTCACGCACCTGAATGAATTCCTTTACTTCCGGGGTCTCCTCGGTAATCTCGAGTAATTCATTGGCGCCATTCCGGGAGGTATAGGCCACCACTTTGGAATAGTAATTATCCGTGTCGACCAGAAAACCGGTTTTAACGTCAATGCTGGTGCCATAGGGAGGCCCCTTGACGGTGATTCCTGAATAATTGAGCCAGTAGAAACTTAGCGACTTTTCATCTATCTTGGCCGGGTCATTGTGACAGGTCATGCATCCGATAAACTGGGTATGCATGTTCAACAGGGTACGAATCATCCGCTGTTTGGAATGGGGGAAGTCACCGTGGCAGTAAAAACAAACCGGTTTCTTACCCAGGTTGATCAGATCCTCTTCTGGTTCATTGTGGAAGTGGCGCATCTTCTCCGTAAAACGTTGTTCACTGAGTTTTTGCAAGATTTTGGGTTGTTCTTTCT
>JAHEDB010000545.1 GCA_024641465.1 Chromatiales bacterium
GCCATGCTCATCGGCCTGGGTGGCGGCGCGGCCTCGTCCATGGCCACCGGCCAGAGCCACGAGGACCTGGATTTTGCCTCGGTACAGCGGGGCAACCCCGAGATCGAGCGCCGCGTGCAGGAGGTGATCGACCGCTGCTGGCAAATGGCCGAGGCCAATCCGATCATCTCCATCCACGACGTCGGGGCCGGTGGCCTGTCCAATGCCCTGCCGGAGCTGGTCAATGACAGCGATCGGGGTGCCCGCTTTGAACTGCGGACAATCCCGAATGATGACCCCGGCCTGTCGCCGATGGAGATCTGGTGTAACGAGGCGCAGGAACGCTATGTGCTGGCGGTGCGCGCCGATGATATGCCGATGTTCAGCGCCCTGTGCGAACGCGAGCGCTGCCCCTATGCCGTACTCGGTGAGGCGACTGCTGAGAAGCAGCTGATCCTCGGCGACGGTTACTTCGATAACAAGCCCATCGACCTGCCACTGGAGGTCCTGCTCGGCAAGCCGCCGAAGATGCTGCGCGATGTGCGCCACAAGACCTTCCACAAACCGGAATTTGATGCCTCGGTTATCCAGGATTTAGCACAGGCCGCCGAACGCGTCCTGAGCCTGCCCACCGTGGCGGCGAAAAACTTTTTGATTACCATCGGTGATCGCACCGTGACCGGGCTGGTGACCCGCGACCAGATGGTGGGTCCCTGGCAGGTGCCGGTGGCCGATGTGGCGGTGACCGCCAGCAGTTTTGATAGCCATACCGGTGAGGCCATGGCGATGGGGGAACGTACGCCGGTGGCCCTGTTACAGCACGCCGCCAGTGCCCGCATGGCCGTTGGCGAGGCGCTGACCAATATTGCCGCGGCCCGCATCGGTGAGCTGGGGGACATGGTCCTGTCGGCCAACTGGATGGCCCCGGCCGGTCACCCCGGTGAGGATGCCGGCCTGTATGAGGCCGTGCGCGCGGTGGGCATGGAACTGTGCCCGGCGCTGGGTATCGCCATCCCGGTAGGCAAGGATTCCATGTCGATGAAGACGGTCTGGCAGGAAGCGGGGCAACAACGCTCGGTCACCGCCCCCTTATCACTGATTATCTCCGCCTTTGCCCGGGTGCTGGATGTACGCAAGACCCTGACCCCCGAATTACGCACGGACAAAGGCGATACGGACCTGATCCTGCTCGATCTGGGTAAGGGTAAAAACCGCCTCGGTGGGTCCTGTCTGGCCCAGGTCTATAAGCAGCTGGGTCACCACCCGGCGGACCTCGATGACCCCGAGGCATTGAAACGGTTCTTCAACACCATTCAGTCGCTTAATGACAAGGGGCTGTTGCTCGCCTACCACGACCGCTCCGATGGCGGCCTGTTCGCGACGATTTGTGAAATGGCCTTCGCCGCTCACAGCGGGGTCAATATTCAACTGGACGATCTGGGGGATGATCCCGTCGCGTCTCTGTTCAGTGAAGAGCTGGGGGCGGTGATCCAGGTGGCGCACCAGGACACCGACGAGGTCATGGCCTGGCTGCACGATGCCGGGCTGGGTCACCACAGCCACGTGATCGGTTATCTGAATGAGGCGGACCGCATCGTCTTCAGTTACGACAGGCAGGAAATACTCGCCGAAGACCGTATTGCCTGGCAACGGACCTGGGCCGAGACCAGCTATCGCATGCAGGCCCTGCGTGACAACGCCGACTGCGCGCAACAGGAATTCGATAGCCTGCTCGACCGGGATGACCCCGGCATGCAGGTCACACTGAGTTTTGATCCGGAACAGGACGTTGCCGCGCCATACATCAACACGAGCCGACCTCGGGTTGCTATCCTGCGCGAGCAGGGGGTGAACGGCCAGGTCGAAATGGCCGCCGCCTTTGATAAGGCCGGTTTTAGCAGCATCGATGTCCACATGAGCGACATCATCAGCGGCCAGGTGGGGCTGGACGAGTTCAAGGGCCTGGTGGCCTGCGGCGGGTTTTCCTATGGTGATGTGCTCGGCGCCGGTGGCGGCTGGGCCCGTTCCATCCTGTTCAATCCACGGGCACGGGATGCCTTCGAGGAATTTTTCCGGCGTGATGACAGTTTTGGTCTGGGGGTGTGTAACGGTTGCCAGATGCTGTCGCACCTGAAGGACATGATCCCCGG
>JAHEDB010000546.1 GCA_024641465.1 Chromatiales bacterium
GCGGATAATGCCGGGATCGAGCTGCGGATCCGTAATTACGAAACCCTGGGCGAGGCCTGTCTGCAATTTTCTCCCGAGTCGATCACCGACGAGTTTATGAAAAACCTCGCCGAGTATATCGCGCGCAAGAACCGGGGATTTTTTAGTCTCGACCTGCCGGAGATCGAGCGGCGGCGGATCCGCGCCAAGGTGCTGTATGAACAGCAACAGCGCGCCGCGGAGCTGGAGGCGGCGGATAAATTGCGCGCCGCTGACGAACCGCGTAAAAAGGGTTTCTTTAGCCGTCTGATAGGTGGTTGAACCAAGCCGCCGTCAGGCCGGTTGTTTATCGGATAAATACTCGAGCAGTTGTTGTAACTCTTTTAGACGCCCGCTGCGATCCTCAAGATTCTTTGAGATGCGCAATTTATTTCCCCCGCCATCCAGCTTATAAATTTTAGACTGCTGTTGAATCAGTTTGATGATCCGCATGGGGTCGACATTGGGTTTATCATTAAAGGCAACCTGACCGCCGCCGGCCGCCAGATCGACCTTGCGAATACCGAGTGCGGTGGCCTTGAGTTTCAGCCCGCTGATCTGGAACAGGGTTTTGGTAGGCTCCGGCAGCAGGCCGAAGCGGTCGATCATCTCCACCTGCAATTCACGCAAGGCCTCGTTGTTTGTGGCGCTGGCGATGCGTTTATACATGATCAAACGCTCATGCACATCGGGCAGGTAATCCTCCGGGATCAGCGCCGGCATGTGCAAGTCGATCTCGGCGAAGTGCGCACGCGATTCTTCCAGTGACGGGTCGCGACCTTCCTTCAGCGCCTTGACGGCGCGCTCCAGCAGCTCGGTATAGAGGGTATAGCCGATCTCCTGGATCTGACCGCTCTGTTCATCCCCGAGCAATTCCCCCGCGCCGCGTATTTCAAGGTCATGGGTAGCGAGGGTAAAGCCGGTGCCGAGGGTCTCGATGGACTCAATCGCCTCGAGACGCTTTTTGGCGTCACTGGTGATGGCGCTCATCGGCGGGCTGATCAGATAGGCATAGGCGCGGTGGTGCGAACGACCCACCCGGCCGCGCAACTGGTAGAGCTGGGCCAGGCCGAAGTGATCCGCGCGGTTGATAATAATGGTGTTGGCGCTGGGGATGTCGATGCCGGTCTCGATGATGGTGGTGCAGACCAGGATATTGAAGCGCTGGTGATAGAAGTCAGACATGATCTGCTCCAGCTCACGTTCGCGCATCTGGCCGTGGGCAAAGTGGACCTCGGCCTCGGGCACCAGTTCCTGAAGTTTTTTTACCTCACGTTCGATGCTCTCTACTTCATTGTGCAGATAAAAGACCTGACCGCCACGTTTGATCTCGCGCAGGCAGGCCTCCTTGATCACTTCATCGTGCCACTGCGAGACAAAGGTCTTGATCGCCAGGCGTCGTGCCGGGGGCGAGGCGATGATCGACAGGTCGCGCATGCCCGACACGGCCATGTTGAGGGTGCGCGGGATCGGCGTGGCGGTCAGGGTCAGTACGTCGACCTCGGCGCGCAGCGATTTGAAGAGTTCTTTTTGGCGCACACCGAAGCGGTGTTCCTCGTCGATGATCACCAGACCAAGGTTTTTATACTTCACATCCGGCTGTAACAGCTTGTGGGTGCCGATGATGATGTCAATTTTACCGGCGGCGAGTTTTTGCAGATTGGCGTCCTGTTCCTTTTTGGTCCGGAAGCGCGATAAAGAATCGACCTGCACCGGCCAGTCGGCGAAGCGATCGCGAAAGTTTTCCATGTGCTGTTGGGTGAGCAGGGTGGTGGGGGTGAGGACCGCCACCTGTTTACCGGCCATCACGGCCAGGAAGGCGGCACGCATCGCCACCTCGGTCTTACCAAAGCCCACATCGCCGCACACCAGTCGATCCATCGGACGGGGGGAGCGCATATCGGCCAGTACCGCATCGATGGCGTCCTGTTGATCCGGTGTCTCCTCGAAGGGGAAGGTGGCGGCAAAGGTGCGGTAATGCACTTCATCATAGGGATAGGCAAAACCCTGGCGGGCCTCGCGACGGGCATAGATGTCGAGCAGTTCGGCGGCCACGTCCCTGACCCGCTCACGGGCCTTGCGACAGGCCTTCTCCCACTGGCCGGAACC
>JAHEDB010000091.1 GCA_024641465.1 Chromatiales bacterium
CGCGGTGGATGCGGTAATGATCGAAGACACCATCCGCGCCAACGGTCTGCGCACGGTGGAAGATGTCACCAACTACACCAAGGCCGGTGGCGGTTGTTCATCGTGCCATGAAGGCATCGAAGAGATCCTCGCCAAGGTGCTGGAAGAACAGGGTGAAAGCTTTGCCGCACCGGCCATCGCCGCGACTGCCGTACCCACCTCCACCATGACCAACCTGCAACGTATCCGTCGCATTGAAATGGTACTGGATTCCATTCGCCCAAATCTCCAGGCCGATAAGGGTG
Organism: Chromatiales bacterium; assembly: GCA_024641465.1. GTDB lineage: Bacteria > Pseudomonadota > Gammaproteobacteria > UBA6429 > Thiohalophilaceae > JAHEDB01. The sequence goes on from JAHEDB010000091.1 coordinate 285, forward strand.
ACGTCGAACTGGTGGAAGTCGAAGGTAATACCATCTACGTCAAGATGACCGGCGCCTGTTCCGGTTGCTCGCAGGCTTCCATGACCATCGGTGGTATTCAACAACGCCTGATGGAAGATCTGGGTGAGTTTATCAAAGTGGTGCCGGCATCGCAGATGCCCAAGAAAGTCAAGGCGGGGGCATAAGCCATGAGTGATATCTATCTTGATAATAATGCCACCACGGCGGTGGACCCGGCGGTGGTTGAGGAAATGCTACCGTTCTTTACCGAACAGTTTGGCAACCCCTCTTCCATGCACAGCTTTGGCAACAAGGTCGGCCATGCGTTGAAGAAGGCGCGCAAACAGGTCCAGGCCCTGCTGGGGGCGGAACATGATTCCGAAATCATCTTCACCTCCTGCGGCACCGAATCCGATTCCACCGCCATCCTGTCCGCTATCAAGGCGCAACCGGAGCGCAAGGAAATCATTACCACCACGGTAGAACATCCGGCGATCCTGACCCTGTGTGAATTCCTGGAGAAAGACGGCTACACCGTGCATCGGCTCAAGGTCGATAACAAGGGCCGTCTGGACATGGAGGAATACAAAAGCGTCCTGTCTGACAAGGTCGCCGTGGTCTCGGTGATGTGGGCCAATAATGAAACAGGCACACTATTTCCGGTGGAAGAAATGGCCAGGCTCGCGCATGAGGCCGGTGTGATGTTCCACACCGATGCGGTACAGGCCGTTGGCAAGATCAGCATCGACCTGAAGAATAGTTACATTCACATGCTGTCGGTCTCCGGTCACAAGCTGCATGCACCCAAGGGTATTGGCGTGCTGTACCTGAAGCGTGGCACACGTTTCCGTCCGCTGTTGCGTGGTGGCCATCAGGAACGCGGCCGTCGCGCCGGTACCGAGAACGCCGCCGCCGTCGTTGCCCTCGGCAAGGCCGCGGAACAGGCCATGGAATACATGGAATATGAAAACACCCAGGTCAAGGCCATGCGTGACCGCCTGGAGGCAGGCATTCTCGCCGTCGTGCCTAACGCCTTTGTCACCGGTGACCCGGGCAATCGTCTGCCCAACACCGCCAACATCGCCTTTGAATACATCGAAGGCGAGGCGATTCTATTATTACTGAACAAGGCAGGCATCGCGGCTTCCAGTGGTTCGGCCTGTACCTCGGGCTCACTGGAACCATCGCATGTGATGCGCGCCATGGGTATCCCCTATACCGCCGCTCACGGCACGGTACGCTTTTCCTTTTCGCGCTATAACACCATGGAAGAGGTGGAGCGAGTGATTGAGGCCGTACCGCCCATCATGGCGCAACTACGCAAGTTGTCGCCGTACTGGGGTGAGAACGGCCCGGTGGAGAATCCGGAAAAGGCCTTTGCACCGACCTATGCGTGAATAGTTGTCATTGCACCCAGAGGGAGATTGCTTCGTTCCTCGCAACGACAGAATTATTGGAAGCATTATTGAAATGGATGTTGTATTAACTGTACAGGCTCTCCTTGAGACATGGGCATAAGCCACCCATGGTGTTGTGCCGGGGCGAAAGCCCCGGTTTTTAATTTATCTCAATTGGTGTCGAACAAAGATTTAAAAGAACGAAAGGTCTTCTGATCAATTTGTTACCCGTCATTCCGGCAAAGGCCGGAATCCATATAATTTAAAGAGTTAAATAAATGTTCCAATAAGGTGTTCAGTCACGGTTAAAGCGAAACATGAGACTGTCTTTGCGAGGCCTGTTTGTTAGGCCGCGGCAATCTCCTGTTCAGGACGTAATAGATGGAGATTGCTTCGTCGTTATCTCTTCTCGCAAAGACGTGCGTTTTTTCTTGTATGTCGACAGAAAATAAATGATGGATATTAATTAGGGACAGTTATTTAGATTCCGACCTTCGCCGGAATGACGAGTTAATCGGACCTTGCCTGAATATATTGAACAATTTTGTAACAACTAACGTGCAACAGGAGTGAAAAATGTCAATCGAACAAATACGCGGTTTTTCTGATAAGGCAAGATCGGATGCGGTTCTTGGGGAGCAGTTGAAGGCCTGTCAGAAGATGAAGGAGATGTTTGCCCTGGCCAGGGATAATGGATTTGAGTTTGTTGAAGATGCCCTGTATCCACCAAACGAGCCTCAATTCACAGCAGACCAGCTTTCTGAAAGACTGGCCAAGGCCCTGTTACGCGCCTGAGGTTGGGCAAAGCCCTTCAATTACATGAAGGGCTTTCTGTGTCTAAAATCATGCTGTCGACGCCTTCCTGCCTCGACATAACAACCTGGCGAAAGGTCAGATTAATGCGTGGCTTGTATATCTCGTCCTGCGAGGGAACGCAGTGTTGCCACTGTTGCTGAAATCCAGCTTGCATGATCACCAGTTCCCCATCGTGTAGCTCGATGTATCCGGACTCCCCCATATCTTTCGGTCGAAAGTGAAACTGGCGACTTTGTCCGAGACTAAGCGAGGCGATTGATGGGCTGTCACCCAGTTCCGGTTCATCGTCGGCATGCCAGCCAACATGGTCCTGACCATCGCGATAATAGGTTACCAGAACTGAATTGAAACTCCGTGACGCGATATCTTCAACCCGATTTTTAATGCTTATCAGTGGCTCTACCCAACGCTGACTTGGCATTTGATTTTCAGAGTAACGGTAGTGAACACCTTCGTCGGCATACCAGGCCTGCTGGCGCGGGATATCAAAACGGCGTCCATAGGCCACGAAATGGGTTTGCCAGTCCAGTCCACGGATCAGATTGGCCAGCAGGGCATTGCTTTGCTGTTCGGTATACAGTCGCCCATGCAGAGTCAGTAAACCCTGTTGCTGTGGTGAGTCGAAGGCATTAATCATAAAGTTCATCATGCAGGATATTTGCCAGTTCAGTCACGGCCCGGATCGCCAGGTTTTGCTGATAAAATACGCCCCACTTTACATGATGGCCGTAAGATTCCTGACATTCTGCACCGATGGATTGTTTCGGACACGACAATTCACCCGCTGTGGCGGCATAAAAGCCCGAAAGTTGGCAACTTTAAAACTGGCACAGCATTTGCTCCATTGTAGCTATAGAAGCCAGATGATGAAACGCATGGCCGGATATCGAATCGGGAGAACTTTTATGGCGGCGGTTTTTGAACTTAAGAACAGTGATAATGAGCAGTATTGTTTTAATTTTATAAACAGTCAGGGTGATCTGCTGCTGATCAGCGCCGAATACCCCGATAAGCAGGGGGCGGAGCAGGCCATCAAGGATGTCAAGTTTGGTTCTCTGATGAACAATCAAATCGCTGCCGGCAAGGTGGCCGATGGCAGTAGCTTTTTTGTCATCAAGGATACGACCGGTGATGTGCTGGTCAAGAGCGTCCTGTTCGACTCGCAGATGGTGTTTGACAACGCCCTGCACACCGTCAAGGACAATGCCTGTATTGCTGAAATACATGACCTGACATAAGGGTACCTCTAAAAATTCACTAAAGCAGTGCTGGCTGCGTTAAAAACAAGCTAAAAATGCTCATTTATTACGTGTAATTGCTCCCGCCCTTCCATGGGCTTCGCGTAATAAGTACATCCTGTACAAAACTGCGCTTTCTCGCTTATTTTTGCCTTGCCATCATCTGCTTGATTGAATTTATAGAGGCGCCAGCGTCAGCCAGACCAGAAGTGAACAAAGGCCGTTATGGGGATAGAGTTAAATATTGCTGAAGAGTTTGCCACGATTAGCGTGGCGGCGACGGAAACGGCGTCGATCAAGGGCATCATCAGCTCCGAAATCACGAAACAGGAATTCAGTCTGCAATTCAATCGCCTGATTGAAGAGCTAGCCAGATGCCTTGATGTTATCAGCCAGCATTTGTCGCCGTTTGCCGCGCTGGATACTGAGTCGGCCTTCATGGACAGGTTTGATGAACTCTATACGGCCTACAGTGATTGTTATCTGGCTGAGGTCAGTAAGCCGAGACAGTATTCGGCCGAGGCCTATGAGCATTATCTGGTATTGAAGACCTTCCGTGAATGCAAAACCCAATTTCCGCTGCTAAAACGAGTTTTCGAGCGCCTGGATAAATTAGTCGATAAATGGCTTACCAATGATGCCTGGCTGGCCATGAGTATCGATAATCTTTTGAAAAGGCAGCAGCGCCTGTTAACGGAGGTGGCCGAAATGAAAAAAAAGGACCCGTCCGATGCCTTCCTGATCTTGAGTTCGGCCTATGCCGCCTTCGATGACTATCTAAATTTCATAGCGAAAAAGCGCGAGCAGTTGCGGGTCAAGCCTGTTATGGACAGTCATAGCGAATACAAAGTAATCTAGTAGCACCGTAATATTGTCTGCCACGCCTTTTCGAATGATGCATGTCATTCGGCGAGATTTTTAAACACGACACTTCGTCCCGTCGAGAAGAGCAGGTGACCTCATCGATATCCCCGCCTGGCAAGTTATTGCCCGCACAAATCGTTTTAGTCTACCGATAGCTCGCAAACGAGCATGAGCGGTCGTGACAAGCAGCGCTGGTTACAAATGTGGCACAAGCAGCAGACCGGGGAATTTCACCAGACCAGGGTAAACAAATACCTGGCCCGCTTCTGGCCTGCATTGGACATCGCCCGAGGCAATCGGGTGTTTGTGCCCCTGTGTGGCAAAAGCCTCGACATGATCTGGCTGGCCGAGCAGGGCTGTGACGTCATCGGTGTCGAATTGAGCCCCATCGCCGTCGCGGCCTTTTTCAGGGAAAACCATCTGCGCGTCAGCAAACGCCGTATGGGGGCATTCACTCTGTGGCGACATGCAAACATCAGTATCCTGTGTGGCGACTATTTTGCCTTGACCCGGGCGGAGTTGGGGCATATCGATACGGTCTACGACCGTGCCGCACTCACCGCCTTGCCGGAAGACATTCGTATATTGTATGTTGCCCACCTGCAACACCTCATTGCCGCGACCACCCACGTTTTTTTGCTGACCATCGAGGATGAGGCTGCCGCGCGGATCGATGAGGAGGTGGTGTCGTTGTATGCGGGGGAGTTTGATATCCGGGTGGAGTTTATCGATAGCGTGGATGGGGCGGAAGAATATAAAGTATATCGTTTGAAGAGACGCTGATAAGACGCTCAGGCGTTTATCAATTTTTACTGTTAGATTGAGGCCGGACAGTCAGATTTTCTCGAATGGCCGATACATGAAACATTGATGCACGCCAATCATGCATGATAACTACCATTTGCACCTAAATAGAGCCTGCCACTAAGGACATTAATATCAGGATGTGGAGCCAGGTTATTGATTTTTAGCATATAAATATTTTCCCTGATATAGCGGCTACTGGCACAAATGTTGAAATGTAAAAAGTAAGTGAACAGACAATCAAAGGTAAACAAAATGAATACTTTCAGCGACTTTTCCACATTGGTAGACAGCTATGTGGATACAGATAGTGATTTCATGCTCAATGGCAATAATGATATCGGAGAAGATATCATGGGTTTATACCGACATATTCAGGCGAGTAAGGCAGAATTTAGTGATCGGGATTATATGTTTGAAGCATAAGGGCTCCTCTAAAAATTCACTAAAGCCGCGCTGGCTGCGTTGAAAAGCGACTCAAATTGCTAATTTACTACATGTAATTACTCCCGCCCTTCCATGGGCTTCGCGTAATAAGTACATCCTGTACAAAACTGCGCAGTATCGCTACTTTTCGCCTTGTCACCATCGCCTTGATTGAATTTTTATAGGTACCCATAAAAACCCGGATGTTAGTGGTGCAAACAATGTCGGTTCTGACGGAAAGATTTTTACATTAACATGGACGACCCATTTATTCCTGTCATTCTTGATATCGAAGCCTCCGGCTTTGGCCGGGGTAGTTACCCTATCGAAATCGGCATTGCCATGCCGGACGGTGAGACGCACTGTTACCTGATCAAACCCCAACAAGACTGGACCCACTGGGAACCAGAGGCGGCAGTCATGCATCAGATCAGCAGACAGACCCTGCTACGTTTTGGAAGGGATGTGAATTATGTGGCAAACCAGTTAAACCAATTCCTCCAGGGAAAGACCGTTTACAGTGATGCCTGGAGTCATGACAGTGTCTGGTTGGCGCGGCTGTTTGAATGTTCCAATACATTACAGGATTTTCGACTCGAACACCTGGTTGCCATTACCAGCGAGGATCAACTGGCTCTGTGGGACAAGGTCAAAAAACAGGTAGTTAAAGAGTATGATTGTCAGCGGCATCGGGCCAGTAACGATGCGAGGATTATTCAGACAAGCTGGTTGAGGACCCTGGCGAGTAGTCAGGCAACGGCAATGTAAAGTCGAGGTGAGACTGCATTGATTCACATTGTCAGGCTACCTCGTGCAATACCTCCGTTGTCCCCAACTTAAGGATCTGTAGCTGGTTTCTATGGGCAAAATCCATCGCGAAATGGTATGCATCCGGGTTCAGCTTTTCCAGCTCGTGCGCAATATACAGACCAGATAAATCGTTATGGGTGATGGGCCTTAGCATGGGGTTGTAATGAAGGCGACAATTTACGTCGAATAAACCACACACGGAAGCGACACGTTCAGCCCAGTCTGAGGGGCGGAATATTTTACTGTTACGAGTAAAACCGATGACAATATGACCTATTTTCTTCGACATCGCTGATTTTATTACCTCTTTTTGTTGGTCTGAACCTTGGTACATAGTCTGGCACCTGAATATGACGGATTTATGTCCGGGGACTTGAGTACGATTTATTTTGGAGAGTGCAAAAATGGGGCCAGGGTATAAATGGGGTAGGGCAGGCACAGGTTTTGTGTCTGTGCGTGACTTGCAGTGGATGAATCAATGGCAGGATGGCGGGGGTTTTTATACAGGGAGTGATGGTCTGAGTGAAAGTCAGGGCCGTAGGTTGAATGAGTGAGCGAAACCCAACAGTCTGTCGCGTCCATAATCACCATTTTACTTGCGATAGCCATGGGGCAGGTAACAATTTAATGATTAAGCTTTTTTCTAAATTGTTGTTGTGGTTCATTCTTCACATCAACCTACGGGCTGATTTGTTGTTGGGGTTCATTATTAGTGTCTGGAGCAATCGATAACACATAGCCCTATCGTTCGCCTTTCTTCTAAGGACATCATATTAAAAAGCATCTTTTTTAATTCTGATGCTGATTTTGGTTTGTTCCCATTCGGTGGCAGTGGTGTTTTGTTTGTACCAAACCAGAAAATAAGGTATATGCCATATCCGTATGTACCAGGATCGCGGGTATATTTCCCTCTAAGTTGGTCCCATAGCGCAGTCCATAAATCTTTATGGCTGGCACGTTTTATCTCAACGGGCACATTAAATCCACCATAGGTAACTTTGATGTCTGCACGATTGTTATCTCTATAATCACCTTCTTTACT
>JAHEDB010000092.1 GCA_024641465.1 Chromatiales bacterium
TCACCACAATCAATAGATAAAGTTCCAGACAACAATACCCAACCGACTTCAAGTATCACCTTATCTGCTAGTGATGACACCATCGACAACCGTCAGCCTGCACCGGATACCGCGAAGATATTCCGAGAAAAAATCCATCAGGAAACACAACAGTTACGCCTGCAAGCTCAAAAAGATGCGGCGCAAATGTTGGCTGAGGCGGAGGCAATTCGGCAATCCGCTATTTCAGATGCCGTCCGCCTGCGTGACAAAATAGAAAAAGAAGAAACGTTTAAATTACGCTCAGAACTCGAAGACACGCGTAGCAGGGCTGAGGCCGCCATCAAAAAGAGCGAAGAATTGGCCGCACAAATTCGCCAACAGGCCGAACAGGAAAGTTCACAAATACGCCAGCAGGCCATGACCGAAGCGGAACAACTGAGAAAGGAACTTGCTCAATTGCGTGAACAAGAAACGCAGATGAAGCAGAAACTGGAAGATGAATTAGTCAGTCTCCGGCAACAGGCCACCGACCAAGCCCGGCTGAAAGCAGAACAGGAAGCCGAAGATGCACGCATTGTGGCATTACACGCTGCAGAACAGGCTCGCACCACGGCGCTGAGAGAAGCAGAAAATGCGCGTATTACCGCCGAACGACAAGCAGAGCAGACAAGACTCGCCGCAGAACAAGCCCGCAGTACGGCACAGCAAGAAGCAGAAAAGACCCGTGCCGAGGCCAAACTCCAGGCCAGGCAATCCCGGCTCGCTGCCGAACAAGCACGAAACACGGCTTTGCGTGAAGCAGAGGAAACACGTATTGCTGCTGAACGTGCGGCGACACTTGCCCGCGCAGAGGCTGATCGCCTGACGCAGGAGGCTCACGCGATTGAAAAAGCTGCTGAACAGGCCCGTAAAACAGCCGAACAAGAGGCAGAGGCGATACGCCGTGCCGCCATTGCTGAGGCAGAGGCGATCAAAAATAATGCGATTCGTGCCAGTAAGCAAAAAATGCAAACAGCCTCGGCATCGTCAAAGTCATTTATCTCGCATGAGAACGTCTTTAACCTTGATGAGGATATGAGCCCGACGATACAACCCGTCTTACCCTATGCCGATGAAGCCTCAATGGCACTGAAAATGGCCAAGGAGATAAAGGCCAGACTGCTTGAGGTTGAAGAGCAGCGGATAGCGAACGAACAAAACGCCTCAAATCTAAAGCATAAAAAGGCCGATGTCAGGTATATTGATGGAAAAATCATTCTTGAAAGTGAGGAAGACATTTTCATTTTCAAAGAACCTAAAAAGAAATACCTGGATAACACAGTGAGCGTTACCGCCGAAGCCGTCACAACCCCTGTTTATGATGGTAACAATACCAATACCCCAGCGCCATTTAATCCGGAGAAGGATCTACCATCAAGCACCATCAAGCCAAACCAGGATAATATTTTTGAGCTGACTGTCGAACAACGATACGAGATACCAGAAGAAGTTGCGAAGAACAAAAAAAGCCTCATGGCCATAGCGGCCAGTATATTACTGATCATAACGCTCAGTCTGGCTGCCTATACGACTAAAATCCAGATCAACTTTACTGAGGTTGATGCACTGGTTAATCAGGAATCCGTTGAGGCAAGAGAACAAAAGGTAAAAGAACAGGCAAGGCAGGATTTTCGTAACAAACTAAGCTCGATAAACCATCAATAGATCACGGCTTACGCGGTACAATTCCTTTCCCGGCAAAACTTCCTGCTTTAACATACTTAAACATCACTGCCTTGAAAGGCCAGCCTGTTTCATCGGTAACAATAACCATCCACTCACCCGTTCTATCCGGATAGAGCTTAAAACTCGACACCAGCTTTTCAGACTGTCGGGTCACCTGGAATTTTTTTTCGAGCACTACTTCGCCGCGACTTTCCCACCGGTGGATTACCGTTTTACCCTTCATACCTTCCACTTCGGAGAAGAAATATATATTCCTGATTTTATTTTCCACGATCAGTGCTTCATTAGCCGGCTCGGTCTGATTCATCGCAGTAGTGAACATCGCCCGGATTACGCTCCCCGAAAAACTGTCTGCCGCTGTCGCCGCCCTGCCATGAAATGATGTCCACAGACATAAAGTAAAACAGATAACAGCAGCCTTTATATAAATATCATTGGGGTGCAGTTTATTTAACATACCGTGGATTCTTCCGCCAGATGTTTTGACCGGATAAAATCTTTATGACTGACGTGGATCAGGTCTGCCATTCGTCTGATCAAATGCTCTTCATATCTATCGACCTGACCATCGGCGTACACAACCTTCCACAAATTTGTCATAAGTTGAAATTTCTGCGGGTATGATAGTTCAGAATTTACCCGACTGGTATATTCATGCAGCGAAACGGCATCTTTCATTTTATCATTAGCACTTTTGAACAACGCTGTTGCCGCAAACTCATCCAGTACAAATTGTTGCTCAAGCAGCCTTATCACCAGGGATTGCTCGTGTTCGTGCAAGACGTGGTCCGCATGCATTATCTCGACCAGCAGGATAGCCACCGAGAAACGTATGTCCTCGGTCGCTCCAGTTTTTTGGTGAGGGCCAGAAGATGGGATTATGCTGCTGAGAAATGATTGTATTTGTTTGAACATAGAATCATTGTATCTAACACGGCTTCGGGCAACAAGGCTGGTTTGTTTTCCTGCGCTGATTTCAGCCAAAATTGCTGGAGGTATTCAGGCCGCTATACTCTTGTCCAGCGTCGACACCCTCTTTCAACATTCCGCGTAATTTATCCCAGGCCTGCTTCAGCTCATCCGATATCTCACCTTCCTTGAAAACGCTGATGTTTTGCTTGATTTCATTCAGGGTGAGCACGATCTTGGGTTTGCCCTTAGGGAAAAAACTGTTCCGGTCAAACACCACATAGCCTTTGACCGGTACGCCTGGGACCAATGTCTTGATTGTCACCACGTCCACTTCGAGTTGACGTAGTGGGTTATCGAAACTATAGCTGCGCCGATCAACGACCTGGGTCCAGTGGCTGATATTCTCGGAGGCGAAAATCATCCCCTGATACGGTTTCTGGCTGATGATCAGGACTCCACGCGGCGTCAACACCATCCAGTCAATAAAGGAAGAGCCCTCAACCGCATCCGGGATGAGAACATTCTTCATATAGTGTTTGCTGATTTTCTTAATAATGCGCGGAAAATAGCGATGTGTTTGATTTGACTGCCTGGTTTTCCACAACAACACCAGAATGACCGATATTATAATGATGAATGCCATCCCAATCAGTTGATAATCAGTCATTCGAACCACCCTTCATAACAATGCCCTTTGCCATACTTTTATAAAGCTTATTTTTTAGTACCGTTACCAGATTTTTTTCCCGAAATTGATTAAACTTTCGTTTCACCAGATACAGATTAGCATGTCAAATGACTGGCATTGGGACAAATAATCAGATTTTTTTTTATGAATTTCCACTTAAACAGCAACGACTGCCGTGTCAATCTTATCCGATATATCAATCGGCCAATTTTGCCGTGACTTTAGCCTTACACAAGCCCTTTGCCAAATATCCACAACAGCCATGACCCACAATATATGAATACGGATCACATTTCCCGACTCAAACAGGCAGAGCAGATAATCCACGATTATGGCAGGTTGCTGGGTGAAATCACCACGGTTGCCTACGCCCACCCGGGTTCTTTGCTACCGCACAGTAAAGATCAGATCAAGGATGCCATCCAGATGTTACTCACCGAAATTGGCCAGGATAACAATGAGGTGAGAAATAGCCTGATCGAGGCCTATGTGTTGCTGGCCAAATTTATCTCGGAAGACGATGCCGCGGTGCTGGAAAAGGGGCGAAAGGCCCTGAGCAAGGTGGAGGCGGATAGCAGTTTTATTGAGGATGCGGGCCAGGCAACAAAGATTATTAACAGCATCAAGCTTGAAATGGAAAACCTCATGGAAGATCTGAAGATATTTCTTATTTGATTTTCTTGAGGATTTTTTTTGCTTCGCCGAAGGTCAGGGCCAGTATACCGACCGTATCCCGCTTACCCTTCACCCGGATATGCTGCTCTTTTCCCATCCAGAAGTCCTCGGGCAGATATTTAAATGAAAACTCGCTCAAAACAATATCCTTATTCAGCATCTTACTCGAGCTCTCCATTCTGAAGGCAATATTGACGGCGTCACCCAGTGCGGTGGTGTCCTGCCCCATCCCCCCAACCGAGGCCGTACCGGTATTGATGCCGACACCGATTGTCAGTTTGCTGGGCAATTGATCTTTATACTCCTTATCCAGATTTTCGGTTATCTCATTAATTTCACATGCGGCTGACATGGCCTGGACGATTGTCCTGAGCTGGTTATCTTCCGTCTCCCAGCGGGCAAATACACAGTCACCGATAAACTTATCCACCAAACCATCCTGTCCCGCAACAATATTATTCACCTGGAGAAACCACGAATTCATTATTCTGGTGAGTGTGTTGATCGGCACCTGTTCCGACATCGAGGTAAAACCACGGATATCCGCCACCAGGATGGTGATCTGCCTGATAACCGGCGCATCATGCACAATGGTTTCCAGCATCGAGACGCTGTCAATCAGATCCAGATCCTTGCTTAATTCCTCAAACAGGATATCCGCCGGGCCAACGCTTATCACGTCACCATGTTTGAGTAGTTTGGGGGCAACCACACGCTGCTTATTGACAAAGCTGCCATTGGAGCTGCCGCTATCGATAAGATAAAAATCGCCTTCACCGAGACACCGGATCATGGCATGGTTCCGGGAGACAACCAGTTCAGGGATAATGATATCACTGTGTTTGTCGCGACCAATGGTCACGACAGACTTGCAAGTCAACTTGCGCTGTTTGGAATTTATCTTGAATGAAACGGTTGCAGCCATCTTCCACCACACGTCAGCAAGATTATTCTTGCCAATCAAACATCCATACCAGTTATTAGCCGTTATGCCCCAATTTACGCGTCACATGAATTACTAAAGCTTTACGGCAGGTCCACCACCGTTTACCTGTTATTGTTATTTTGCTATTGAATATTGTTTTTGTTCACTGACCGGCCGGTGTATATCCACTTCATTCGCCGCACGCATGCCGGATAGTATGTCCTCATAATCGGGACTCTCCACCATCTTTGGGCTGGAATAAAACTCGCTCGTCTTGCCATAATTCTGCTGGATATACTCATCAACCGCCCGTTTAGCCTGAGGGTTATCTGCAAAATCGGATACCAGTTGGGCGATTCGAAACAGCCACGCCTGGGCAAACACATCCCCCCGTCGGGTCTTTTCCTTTTTTGTCTCGACCGTCAGCGACCAGACGAAGTCCTTTCTGGCCCGGCGCAAACGCCGGTGCAGCACCTCGAAGGTATAACTGCTGATCGCCGGTGAGTGTCCCACACCGATGAAACGAAAATGATGGTTCTGTCCCTCTTTGCGCGACAGAAAGGCCTGGCAACCAAATGACTGGGCAACAATGTTTGATAAGGCGAGCACCCAGAACGGCGGTTTGTAATCGATACCACTGTTGACCGAGGATTCCTTCACTCCGCTGGTCAGGACCTGCTGCTCGGAAATATCATATTTCTTCATCATGCTGCGTGCCTGGCGAATAGCCGCCGCCGCTTCGTTTGGATTGCAGGACTCGGAAAGTCGCAGACACTTGCAGATTTTATCGATGATCTTGTCTTTATCCATAAGCCTCATCCAGATGATTTAGAGTAATTATTAACTATCCGGCAAAATCCCAGCAATTATAGCATTTTCGCGCAATTAAACATGTAAAATCATGGTGTTGCCGCTAGCATACACGATTGAATGTTGTAAAATAAACCCCAATATCGCGATACAGCCATTCACCTCAAGGCCAGGATTGATTATCCTTCAAAACCACCCCCGTTAACCCAGCAGGCATGGAGTCGTAAATGAATGCCGTTGTCGAAATACCCACTGTAGACCACGATGCCATCCGCCGTCAGGCCGAAAGTGTCGCCTGCCCTTCTGCTATATCGGCTGCTGAGCGGGAAACCTTGGTCGCCAGGATAAAACAACTCCTCATTGCCCAGAATGCCGTGCTGGTCGCCCATTACTATACAGACGCCGATTTACAGCTACTGGCGGATGAAACCGGTGGATATGTCTCAGATTCACTGGATATGGCCCGTTTCGGCCATCAACACCCGGCCCAAACCCTGGTGGTGGCCGGCGTGCGTTTCATGGGTGAAACCGCCAAGATCCTCAACCCGGAAAAACGCGTGCTGATGCCGACCCTGGAGGCCGAATGTTCACTCGACCTCAGTTGCCCGGCCGCCGAGTTTAGCCGCTTTTGCGATGCCCATCCTGATTACACCGTGGTGGTCTATGCCAATACCAGCGCCGAGGTAAAGGCCCGCGCCGACTGGGTCGTCACCTCCAGTATTGCCAGCAAACTCATCAAGCACCTGACCGACAAAGGCGAAAAGATCATCTGGGGCCCGGACAAGTACCTCGGCAGCTATGTAGAACAGCAGGCCGGGGCCGATATGTTGATCTGGCCGGGTTCCTGTATCGTACATGAGCAGTTCAAGGCCAAAGAACTGGTTGTGCTTCGCAACAAACACCCCGATGCCATGGTGCTGGTCCATCCGGAATCCCCGCCCGAGATCATTGCCCAGGCCGACGTGGTCGGTTCAACCAGCCAACTGATCAAGGCCGTGCACGATAGCGCGGCGCAAAAGTTCATCGTCGCCACGGACAACGGCATTTTTTATAAAATGAAACAGGCTGCACCGGATAAAATCCTGATGGAGGCCCCCAATGCCGGTATCGGCGCCACCTGCCAGAGTTGCGCCCATTGCCCCTGGATGGCCATGAACACATTGCAAAACCTGGCGACCACCCTCGAACAGGGCAGTAATGAAATCCACATCGACCCCAAGATTCGTGACAAGGCCCTCATTCCTGTCCAGCGTATGCTCGACTTTGCGGCGGGTCTTAACTAACCTCTGCAAAGACCGGCGCCGTGACAGTCACCATCCGGGTACTACCCGGTATCAGACTGCCGATAAACAGTGAATAAGAATCATAAATTTCATCCCTGAGGTAACCGCTTATAATCCTTATCTCGCAAATCCTGCACCGTAATACGCTGGTTGTTTTACTACCGGGATTACTGCTCGGCTGGTTGTTCTGGCTCGCACCGCTGAACGCGGCGCTACCGCGGGTTTTCGTCATTACGCACGAATACCTACCCTACATGATCATCCTGCCATCACTGCTACTCTGTTTTGCCTTCAGACTGACGCGCGAGTTCAACCAGTTGCTGATTTTACTGATCAGTTACTGGGCTATGTTTCACCTTGTCTGGCACAACCCGTATAAAATACCGCTCAATAAGCAACTCCTGACCACCGCCATCGCGATCTTACTGCCGCTCAATATTATTCTGCATAATGTCTTAAAGGAACGCGGCATCATCAGTCGGCATGGATTACTAAGGATGCTGGCCACGGTCGGACAAATTTTTCTGCTGGCCTGTCTGCTCTGGTTTGGCAGCAAGACCATGCACCGGCCACTGGGTGTCTCGATCACTTCTTTGCTCGAGTTCAGGGGCCTCCAGGTCCCGCAACTGGCATTGCTGGGCTTCATAGCCGCGTTAGCCGTGATATCGG
>JAHEDB010000547.1 GCA_024641465.1 Chromatiales bacterium
GTTTCCCCAGTTCCTGACCCTGTTCGACTCGACCAGACGTGCTAATATTCGGTTTCTGAACTGTATTGACCGAGAGTTGCATGTCCGACACCCGCATCCGCGAAATTCCCTATAACTACACTTCCTTTTCCGACCGGGAAATCATCATCCGATTTCTGGGTGAGGAGATGTGGCAAACCCTCAATACCCTGCGCGAAGAGCGGGTGACCGGCCGCTCGGCGCGGATGTTGTTCGAGGTGCTGGGGGATATCTGGGTGGTGGTGCGCAATCCCTTTATTCAGGACGATCTGCTATCCAATCCCAGGCGTCTGGCCTCGTTGATCCATGCCCTGCATCACCGGCTGGATCAGATCACGGCCCGCGCCGGGGGCAATGAACAGGCCCTCAGCCTGACGACACGCGCCCGTGCGGCGGTGTTGGAATTCGAGGCCTGGTTTCCGGCACAACGTAAGTTACGCAAATCTATTTTACAGCGCCTCGGCAAGGTGACCCGCAAGGATAATATCTGCTTCGATGGTCTGGCCCGTGTCTCGCATGTTACTGATGCCTCGGACTGGCGCGTGGAATTTCCGCTAGTCGTCATTAATCCCGACACCGAGCAGGAGGTGCAGCAGGTGGTGCTGGCCTGCCTC
This sequence comes from Chromatiales bacterium, assembly GCA_024641465.1. Classification (GTDB taxonomy): domain Bacteria; phylum Pseudomonadota; class Gammaproteobacteria; order UBA6429; family Thiohalophilaceae; genus JAHEDB01. The sequence continues at coordinate 633 of JAHEDB010000547.1, forward strand.
GAACTGGGGCTGGGGATGATCCCCCGCGGCGGCGGCACCGGGTATACCGGCGGCGCGGTGCCGCTGACCAATAACTGCGTGGTCATCAATACCGAAAAACTCGACAGCCTGAGTACCGTCGAAGTTGAAAAATTACCAATAGAAGATCCGCTGAAACAAATCTCCGCGGCGGTGATCAGCACCGGGGCCGGTGTGGTGACGCGCCGCGTCGCCGAGCGCGCCGAGGCCACCGGTTATGTGTTTGCCGTCGACCCCACTTCGCAGGATGCCTCGTGCATCGGCGGCAATGTGGCAATGAATGCCGGCGGAAAAAAGGCCGTGTTGTGGGGCACGACCCTGGACAATCTGGTGTCGTGGCGCATGGTGACGCCGGAAGGTCACTGGATGGAGGTCGAACGCCTCAATCATAATTTGGGCAAGATCCATGAGCAGGCCGAGGTCGTCTTTCGAATCAGTCGTTACGCGGACGATGGCCGGACCCTGTTAAGTGAGCCGGAGTTGTTGCGTATGCCCGGCCAGCGTCTGCGTAAACTGGGCCTCGGCAAGGATGTCACCAACAAATTTCTCGAGGGCCTGCCCGGCATCCAGAAGGAAGGTTGCGACGGCATCATCACCTCGGCGCGGTTTGTGTTGCATCGGATGCCGAAGTTTATTCGCACCGTGTGCCTGGAATTTTTCGGCAGCGACCTGCGCAGGGCGGTACCGGCGATTGTCGAGACCAAGGATTATCTGGATGGCCTGAACGATGTTCAGCTGGCCGGGATGGAGCACCTTGATGAGCGTTATGTGCGGGCGGTGAAATATACCACCAAGGCCGCGCGTCAGGACCTGCCCAAGATGGTCTTGCTGATCGATGTGGCAGGCGATGAGGAGGCGGCGGTGATTCGGGCCACTGATCGGGTGGTGGCGATGGCGTCAGAGCGCGAGTGTGAAGGTTTTATCGCCATCAGTGCTGAGGCACGTAAACGCTTCTGGGAAGACCGGGCTCGCACTGCGGCGATTGCCGCCCACACCAATGCCTTCAAGATCAATGAAGACGTGGTGATCCCCTTGCCGCGTCTGGCCGAGTATAACGACGGTATCGAGCGCATCAATATTGAACTCTCGACCCTCAATAAGCTGCGTATGATCGATGCGGTGCTGAGCTATTTCGATAGTGATATGCCGGAGTTGCGCACTGTCGTGGCCGGTCAGGCACCGGAAGAGCGGGACGAGGAAAGCGCCCGCCTGATCAACAACAAACGGCAAACCGCACGTGACTTACTCACGGGCGTAAAGCAGCAGTGGCAACAATTGCTCGACGATATGGATAAACCCGGCAAACTGTATGTGGGGATGCTCGATGAAGCGGCGCGCAATGCCCTGCAGGCGGATGACAGCCTGTTTCGTGTCCTGCAACGCCGTTCCTTTCGTATCTCCTATCGGCAGAGTGTCGAGCGGCCACTAAAATCGATCTTCAGTGGTCAGGAATTTACCGCCCTGCGTG
>JAHEDB010000548.1 GCA_024641465.1 Chromatiales bacterium
TTCTTTCTGACCCAGAACCTGCAATTGCGCCTGGAACAGGCCAGGCTCGCCTTGCTGCAGGGTGAGACCGGTGTCTATCAGGAACGCCTGCAGGAAATGGAAAAGTGGATCCCGTTGTATTTTGACATCAGTCACCAGCTTACCAAATCCACCCTCGATACCATTGCCAAGTTACGCAAGCAGGACATCAGTCCCGAATTACCGGCGCTGACCAAGAGTTACGAACAACTGGAGCAGTACCTGTCGGCTGGTTCGAGTTACAGGGCGACAAAGGCCAAGAAATCCGCAACCGATAAAAAGCCGGCAGCGGGAGATAAGGACAAAAAGACCGAGACTCCGGCCAAACCGGCTCAACCTTCACAACCGAACAAGACTGAACCGGCCAAACCTGCTGCATCAGGTTCACCACAGGTTAAGCTATGAAACAATTGTTTATCGCACTGTTTATCATTCTGTTTGCCGTAGTGATGGGGTTGTTCGCCCATCAGGATTCCGGCTACGTGTTAATCGGTCGCGGCCACCAGACCATGGAGATGAGTCTGACCCTGTTTGTCATACTGCTGGTGTTTTTATTTTTCTTCGTTTACATGGTTATCTGGTTGATCCGCAATTCCTGGGAAGTGCCGGCCAGATTGCGTTTCTGGCGGACACAAAAAACCGGCCGTCGCGCACAGCGTAATTCCCTGCGTGGTCTGATCGAACTGGCACAGGGAAACTGGGCACAGGCTGAGCGGGCGCTGTTAAAGGGCGTGAGGGGCAGTGACATGCCCTTGCTGAATTACCTGTCCGCGGCACGCGCCGCGCAAAAACAGAGCGCCCCGGATCGACGCGATCACTACCTGGCCATGGCCCATGCGAATCGCAAGGACGCCAGTTTCGCCGTGCAGGTGACTCAGGCAGAATTACAAATGGCCCACGGTCAGCTGGAACAGGCCCTCGCCACCCTGATGTACCTGCGTACTATCGCGCCACACCATCCGCATGTGCTGTTCCTCATGTCGCAACTCTACGACGGCCTGAAGAGCTGGGGCGATCTGAAAAACCTGTTACCCGACCTGCGCAAACAAAAGATCCTGCCCGAAATCAAACTCAAGCGCATGGAAAAGCGCGTGCACCGCGAACTGCTCGCGATTGCCGCCAAACAGGGCAATGCCGACCGTTTGCGCCAGTCCTGGCAGCACGTGCCCCGTGACCTGCGGCAGGATGAGGATCTGATCGATGATTATGCGCGGCACCTGCTGCGTCTGGAACAACACGACATGGCCGAGTCATTGCTGCGCGAGGCCATCCGCCGTCAATGGAATGTGGATTTTGTCTATCTATATGGCCTGGTCAAGTCGGCACAAACGGCCAAACAACTGGGTCATGCCGAGGTCTGGCTCAAGGGACACGAAGATAATAATGTCCTGTTACTGACCCTCGGTCGCCTCTGCGTGCGCAATGAGTTATGGGGCAAGGCCGAATCTTATTTTGAGGCCAGCCTCGGCGCCGGCCCCATGTCGGAAACCTATACCGAACTCGGTCGCATGCTTGAACATCTCAAAAAAACCGATCGCGCCCGCGATTGTTTCCGCAAAGGTCTGTTGCTCTCCTCCGAGGAACGCGCCTTTACCGCCGTTCATACCGAGTTGGATCCGCGCTCAGTGGTCGTTCATTCAACGGCGTCCTTGAACAAGGTATAATTAGGAAGTATAAATTAAAGTCGCTATTTGTAATGCTGGCAGCGATATCCAAACTGGAAGAGTCATTCTGTAATATTCACGGATTGTAATTCCATCTTGTTTGACTAAGAGACCATAGAAATGAATATTGCCAGAAAATATAAAATTCTGATCGTTTTGCTTGTTCTACTATTGTCCGCCGCTGCGGCAATACGCTGGGTCAGGCACGCGAAGCCTTTTTATATGCCTGATATCCAGTTAAGCACCATAGACAACAGAACGATCAACCTGAAATCCTATCAAGGCAGACCTGTGCTGGTCACGTTCTGGGCATCAACCTGCGCCATATGCATGCGCGAGATTCCGCATCTTATAAAAATGTACAATGATCTGCATCCCAAAGGACTGGAGATCATCGGGATAGTTATTTACTGGAATGATGCCAAAGATGC
>JAHEDB010000549.1 GCA_024641465.1 Chromatiales bacterium
GCCACGGTCTTTTCCGAGTCACTGCTCTGTTCGCGATCGAAGCGGGTCGGGAAGTCGGCGACCCAGTAAGGCGAGGCCAGCCCGGAGATGCCGTTGAAAAACAGCGGCGGGTCCTTCACCTCACTTAGCCAACCGGCCAGTTGGGCTTCGATATTTTGTATCTGATATGTCTCGTTTAGCCAGCTCAGGGCGCTGCCGGCGCCATTTACCGTCCCCTCGAGGACGTACTGGGTATCGCGCTCGGTCTGATTGACCACGCTGGTGAGCAGACGACGGCCATAGATCTTCAACGGGCCGGAGGGGCGTGAGACAAAGGCGCCGGTACCGGTATTGATGTAGGCGGTATCGGGTTGCACGGTGCCATAGGCAAACATGGCCGCGGATTGATCGCCGGAGACCAGCTTGAGGGGGACGGTATGTTTCCCCAGTTGCAGATGACCAAACAGCGACGCGCTAGGCTGGCACAGGGGCAAGGCATGCAGGGGGATATCAAACAGCTTGAGCAGGGCCGGGTCCCAGTCATGGGTATGCAGGCTCCACAACTGGGTGCGGGAGGCATTGACCACGTCAGTGTAAAAATGATGTTCCCTGGTCAGTTTGAAAATAAAGTAACTGGCCATGGGACCCATGCACAGCAGGCCGTCTTCCAGTGCCGTACGAACGGCTGGATAGTGGTCCAGGCACCAGCGCATCTTGCTGGCGCCGTAGTGGGGCGATAAAAACAGGCCGGTGGTCTTGTGGATTTCCTCGGCTTTGGGTTTGAACTGTTTCAACCACTGATAATGGCGCCGGTCCTGCCAGCTGATGATGGGGCTAAGGGCCTCACCGGTCTGTTTATTCCAGCAGACGATATTCGAGCGCTGGGTCGCCAGACCGGCGGCAACGATGTCCGTGGTTCGCGCGCCGAGTTTTTCCTGTATGGCAACTAATGTGCGTTCGATGGATTGCCACAATTCTTGCGCATCGTGTTCGACAAAATCGGCCTGCGGGTGCTGCACACCGATGTCCTGAAAGGTCTCGGCGATCTGTTCGCCCTTGCCGTTGAAGACGATGGCGCGTGTCGCGTGCCCGCCCTGATCAATGGCCAGATAGAGTTGTTTATTTGTGATAAAACCCGGGTTCATAACTCGTTATTATTTTCATAGTACCTGCATCTGGTTACCGGCAGGCAGGCTGAAAACTTTAGCCGCCTTTGTTTAACCCCCTGTAAAGTAGCTAAATTTTACCGGTGGTTCAACTTTGCAGATATCTGGCCAGCAGGCCCTTGTCATAGTCGGCCGGTGGCAGAGGGATGCGAATCTGATAGCCACCCCCCGGGGCCTCCTGCATGTCTTCACCCTGCAAATTTTCCATACGTTCCACGGTGATCAGACGGTTGCCCTGCGGGGCGATGACCTCAATACGGTCACCGACCCGTAGCTTATTCTTGACCAGGACCTCAGCCATCCCGCTTTGTTGATCAAAAGAGCTGATCTCGCCGACAAATTGCTGGTGCTGGCTGAGGGAGATACCCTGTAGATAATTCTGGTAGTCCTGATCCGGGTGGCGCTGGTAAAAGCCTTCGGTATAACCCCGGTTGGCCAGGCCTTCCAGCTTGCCATATAACTCCGGGTTGAAGGGCCGGCCGGCCGCGGCGTCGTCGATGGCCTGCCGATACAGCTGGGCGGTGCGTGCGACATAGTAATGGGACTTGGTGCGGCCCTCGATCTTGAGTGAATCGATACCGATCCTGGTCAGTTGTTCGACGTGCTGGATGGCGCGCAGGTCGCGGGAGTTCATGATGTAGGTGCCGTGTTCGTCTTCCAGTATCGGCATGTATTCGCCACTGCGGCCCGCCTCCTCGATCAGATAGACGTCATCGGCGAGGGGGTGGCGGCGCTCATCGGCCTCGGCAAAGGGGGGGGGATTTTTTAACGCCGCCATGGCATCAAATTCGATCTTGCGAATATCACCGCTCTCGGATTCATCGGCCGGATGCAGTTTGTATTCCCACCGGCAGGCGTTGGTGCAGCTGCCCTGATTGGGGTCGCGGTGGTTGAAGTAGCCGGACAGCAGGCAACGGCCGGAATAGGCGATACACAGGGCGCCGTGGACGAATACCTCAAGTTCCAT
>JAHEDB010000550.1 GCA_024641465.1 Chromatiales bacterium
CGCACCCCGCGGCCGTGGCCGGGTCTTTAACCCCAGCCCGGTCACCACCCTTGGCAACCATACGGCGTTGTTAACCGAAGACCGCACCTATAAAAAAGTCCCCGATGCGGCCTATCAAGAGATTGTCATTCGCGACCTCGATGACTCGGGTTATCTGGTCGGCAAACGAGTATCGACCCAGGCGACCAAAAAACCGTGGCTGCATCGCAAGGATCACGACTACCGGATCCATTCGACACAGCCGGGCTTCGAACAGGTAATGACCTATCACCATATCAATGAGGCGGTCCGCTATCTGGAGAGTCTGGGGTATAAGGGCAAAAAGGCGATCTTCAGGCAAGCGGTACAGGTCAATGCCACGGGCACAACCGATGACCAGTCGTGGTACAGCCCGCATGAAAAACAACTCACCTTCGGCACCGGTTTCATTGATGATGCCGAAGACGGCGAAACGATCCTGCATGAGCTGGGCCACGCCATTCAGGATGCCATTTGCCCCAACTTTGGCCAATCCTACGAGGCGGCCGCCATCGGTGAGGGGTTTGGCGATTACTTTGCCGCCAGTTTCTTTGCCGAATTCAAACCAAAAAAATACCAGCACTGTGTCATGACCTGGGATGGCCTGCTGATCGGGCTCGACGAGGGCCTCGACCCACCCTGCCTCCGGCAATTAAAGAACAAACTTACCTATCAGGATTTTGTCGCCAAAGATGAACTGGAACATAGCAATGGCGAAATCTGGTCCGCCGCCCTGTGGGATATTCGTCACAAACTCGGCCGTGATGTCAGCGACAGGATCATAATTGAAAGTCATTTTCAACTGGATGGTTTCACCACGTTCAAACGCGCCGCGCGTGCGATCATTGATGCCGATACTAATCTTTATGGCGGCAAGCACAAGAAAGATCTTATGAAGATATTCAATCGCAAAAAGATAAAAGTCACGTAATCATGATTGGCAAATAAAAAAGGCCTGCATCGCAGGCCTTTTTTATTAAACCAGATGAGTGTGCTACTCCACCGTCACCGACTTGGCCAGGTTACGCGGCTGATCCACATCCGTACCCTTCAGCACTGCAACATGATATGACAGCAGTTGCAACGGGATGGTGTGGATGATCGGTGAGGTCTCATCTTCACACTCGACGATGTTCAGCACATTCACCCCCGGTTCGGATTTGAATTTCGACTTGGCATCGGCGAACACATACAGCACCCCGCCGCGGGCGCGGACTTCCTGTAAATTCGATTTAAGTTTGTCGAGCAGTTCGTTGTTTGGCGCAATGGTGATGACCGGCATCTTGTCGTCGACCAGGGCCAGCGGGCCGTGTTTCAGTTCTCCGGCGGGGTAGGCCTCGGCGTGGATGTAGGAAATCTCTTTCAGCTTTAACGCACCTTCCATCGCCACTGGGTAATGCAGGCCGCGACCGAGGAACAGGGCATGATTCTTATCGGCAAAGGCCTTGGAGACCTCTTCGATCTCATCGTCCATCTCCAGCACCTTGTCGACCTTGCCCGGCAGGGCAATCAACTGTTCGACCAGTTTGGTCTCGGTCTTTTCATCCATGCCATTGTAGCGGCCGATGGCGATCACCAGCAGCAGCAGGGCCACCAGCTGGGTGGTGAAGGCCTTGGTGGAGGCGACGCCGATCTCGGGGCCGGCGCGGGTCATCAGCACCAGATCGGATTCACGCACCAGGGAACTCTCGGGTACGTTACACACCACCAGTGAATGTCCAAAGCCGAGACGCTTGGCCTCCTTCAGACCGGCGAGGGTATCGGCGGTTTCACCGGACTGGGAGATGGTGACGATCAGCGAGTTTTTACGCACCACCGGTTTGCGATAGCGAAACTCACTGGCGACTTCGACCTCGCAGGGAATACCGGCGAGGGTTTCAAACCAGTGCTTGGCCACCAGTCCGGAGTGAAAGCTGGTGCCGCAGGCGATGATATGAATGCTCTTGACCTTTTTGAAGATCTCGGCGGCATTAATGCCGAACGCCTCGATCAGCACCTTCTTGTTGCTGATGCGCCCTTCCAGGGTGTCGGCAATAGCGCGGCTCTGTTCGTAGATCTCTTTCAGCATGTAGTGGCGGTATTCGCCACGCTCAA
>JAHEDB010000551.1 GCA_024641465.1 Chromatiales bacterium
GCACAGATAGACAGATCCCGATTGCCCAGACCATCATCGTCCATGAAATCTTGGTAGGCATAATCACCATCCGGGATATCGGCCAGCACCGCACCGGCGAGGCGTTCAGCGTAGTCGTTCAGGGCCTCCAGGGCGGCGTGAAAGGCCTCACAACCCAGGCCAGTTATAAGATTTTGCAGGCGCCGCAGGCCGGTACGGTTGGCGCTGATCTGGGCGGCAAAATCCCCGCGGCCTTGTAACTCGCTGCGGGTTTGGCCCACGATGCCCGCCAGGCAGACCTCGTCCACCAGGCCACCGCGCACCAGATGGGTGGGAGGAATAATAATGCCCTCCTCGGCAAGGCTGGATGATATCGGCATTGACCCCGGCGTATGCGCACCAATATCGGCATGATGGGCCCGATTAACGACAAATGCCTGCAAGTTAGCCTCTATAAAAACCGGCGCGATGAGCGTGATATCCGGCAGGTGGGTCCCGCCCAGATAGGGGTCATTGACGATCACCATATCCCCTTGCCGCCAGTCGATGCCTGCGACGATCCCTCCCATGGCATAGGCCATGCTGCCCAGGTGCACCGGGATATGGGCGGCCTGGGCGCAGAGTTCGCCCCGGGCATCGAAAATGGCGCAGGAGAAATCCAGCCGATCGCGGATATTGGGTGAAAAGGCCGCCTTTTGCAGCACCGCCCCCATCTCGTCACAGATCGCATTGATGCGGCTGGCGAAAATACTAAGCTCTATGGCATTCATTTTATTGAGTATTTATTATGATATGGAATCAATCTATTATGTCGCATCCACCCCGGAGCGAAAATAATTCTCCTACACGGGGTAGTAAAATACAAATACCATAGTAAAATACTCAATATTAAAAAATCACTGCAATCCAACCAAAATGAGGTAAATGATATGAATCCACTTGAATCCATTACCGGTACTATCGTCACCGGCTTTGTACTCGCCATCATCATCATGCTGGTTCTGTAATTACAAATACACCGCACTATTTAGAAAATCTGCACACTTTCGAAAAGAATAACGGGAGAAAATAATGAACGATTTATCGCTTGCTGTATGGTTCCACGTCATGGCCGGTATTACCTGGATTGGCCTGCTGTATTATTTCAACTTCGTGCAGGTCCCGGGTATGGGCAAGGCCAAGGCCGATGGCACCGCCGCCGGTATCGCCAAACACATCGCCCCCCGTGCCCTGCTGTGGTTCCGTTGGGCCGCCGTCGCCACCTGGATCACCGGCGCCGCCGCCCTGCAAAAGACCGTTGGTTTCATGGCCGCCTTCACCTTCGCCAACCAGGCCGCAACCTATATCGGTGTCGGCGCCTGGCTGGGCACCATCATGCTGTTCAACGTCTGGGTCCTGATCTGGCCGAATCAGAAAAAGGTCCTGGGTATTGTTGAAGCCAGCGATGCGGAAAAGGCCAAGGCCGGTCGTATCGCCCTGATGGCCTCGCGCACCAACACCGCGCTGTCCATCCCGATGCTGATGAGCATGGTCGCTTATGGCCACGCCGGTTTCCCGCTGTAATTAAGAACCGGTCCACAACACGAAGCCCGGCCCCGGCCGGGTTTTTGTTTTGTGGGGGTTTGCTCACCGTCCATAGTTATATAGAATAAACCCCTGATGGCGGCCTGCTGTTTAGCTGGCTGCTTTTTTATTTGGAGCGGGACAACAAGTATGACCAACCACCTGATGACAAATTACGCGCCATTGCCGGTCACCTTTGTACGTGGTGAAGGCACCAGCATCTGGGACACCCATGGTAAACAGTATTTTGATGCCCTGGGCGGCATCGCCGTGACGGCCCTTGGCCATGCCCATCCGGCGGTGACCCGTGCGATTTGCGAACAGGCCGGTCGACTCATCCACACCTCCAATCTCTATAACGTCGAATTACAGGCCCAGCTGGCGGATCGCCTTTGCCTGCACGCCAACATGGAGCGGGCCTTTTTCAGCAACTCCGGTGCCGAGGCCAATGAGGCGGCGATCAAGCTGGCCCGCATGTACGGCCACAGCAAGAACATCGCTGTGCCACAGACTATCGTCATGCACGGTAGTTTTCATGGCCGGACCATGGCCACCCTGTCGGCCACCG
>JAHEDB010000552.1 GCA_024641465.1 Chromatiales bacterium
ACCACCCAGTTCGGCAAGCTGATGATCATCGACGGCTTTACCATGGTCACGACGCGCGACAACTTTCTCTATCACGAGATGATGAGTCACCCGGTGCTCTACACCCACCCGACTCCACAGCGCGTGCTGATCATCGGCGGCGGCGATTGCGGCACCCTCAAGGAGGTGCTCAAACACCCCGAGGTCAAGCAGGCGCAACAGGTCGATATCGACGAACGCGTCACCCGTCTCGCCGAAAAATATTTTCCCGAACTGTGTGAGTCCAACGACGACCCGCGCGCCGAGTTGTATTTTGTCGATGGCATCAAGTGGGTCAAGGAGGCCGAGGCCGGTTACTATGATGTGATCATCGTCGACAGCACCGACCCCGTCGGTCCCGCCGAAGGCCTGTTCAACGAGGCCTTCTATCGTAGCTGCCGTCGCGCCCTCGGTGACAACGGTATCCTGGTGCAACAGAGCGAGTCCCCCCTCTATCACGCCAAACTGATCAAAGAGATGCGCGCGGCGATGCGCCAGGCTGGCTTTGAACAGTTTCGTACCTACGATTTCCCGCAGCCCATCTATCCCTCCGGCTGGTGGTCCGGCACCATGGCCGCCAAACAGGGCGTGCTGAATAATTTTCGCGAGGCGGACAGCAAGGGTAAACCTTTCAGTACGCTGTATTACAGCAGTGAGCGGCACAAGGTATCGATGGTGGAAATACCGATGCTGGCGGGGAAGTTGTAAAGGGGCGCATTGCGAACGTTCGTGCGGCAGGCTTGAGACGTCGGCGCCTGCCGTTAATGAATCAATAAGGGTAGACTTTAACAGACTCGAATAGTATTGGAAATTATGGTTTTCTGACCGTGTAGCTCTATAGGCAGGTGAAATATGACAAAAGCCCGTTTGATCCAGATCAAGCCTGAACAAAAGCAGGCAAAGCTGAGCACCGCTCAAAAACGATTCAATAGCCTGATCAAAAATATCGACCGGCATAAAAAACTGCTGGCTGAATGGCAGGAGGTCCTCACTCGAACCAGTCAAGATGCCATGACAAAGTTGCAGCCCCTGAATCAAGCCCTGGCAGAATGTCAGGTGGAGATGGTGTCCTTACTGGATCGGCATTTTACCACCCAAAAATTCACCCGGCCCCAACGGGAAAAAATCGCACAACTGATCTGTGAACTCTGCGATGAACTCATCACCCTGCAGCATCGAGACGATATGAAGTCGCTGTACAACAAATACAGCGAGGATGATTTTGATACACAGGAGCAGGAGAGCGATGCACTTGCAGCGGACATTCTTAAAAATATGATGGGCGATGCATTTGGCATCGAACTGGATGACGATGACATGGACTTTGACCCAAGCGATCCGATGGCCACCGCGCAACGCCTGGGTGAAAAAGTCAGGCAGCAACAGGAGCAGGAGGCCGACCGCCGCGCCAAGCGGAAAAAAACCGCCAAACAATTGGCCAAAGAGGCACGCGAACAAGAAGAGGCCGCACATGTCAGTAAATCTGTTCAGGCCGTATATCGTCAACTGGTTGCGGCCTTGCATCCGGATCGGGAACTTGACCCGGTAGAACGTGAGCGCAAGACCGAGCTGATGCAGAAGGTGACAGTAGCCTACGGGAATCAGGATTTATTACAACTGCTTGAACTGCAACTGGGTGTTGAACAAATCGATCAGAGTAAACTTAATGGTGTCGCGGAAACTCGTCTCAAGCACTATAACAAGGTGCTGCAAAATCAGGTTATGGAATTGCGGGAGGAGATCATGACATTGGAAATGCAGGTGGGCAGCATGCTGGAGTTATCACCCTTTTCACGGATCACCCCCAAACACGTTGGTAGCATGCTCAAGGAGGATATCCAGAGACACAAAGACATGATCAGTGATCTGAAGGACGACCTGCAACGATTTCAGGACGTGAAACAGCTTAAAAGGTGGCTAAAGGACTACCAGATCCCTGAGCCGGAGTTTGATTCATTTTTTGATATGACGCCGTTTGATTTCAAGTGAATAATTCAGCTCAATGATTTTCAGGTCGAGGCTGATTCATCAGCCGGTAAAAAAATTCTCTACCTTTGAGCTTGGCCTTGGTGGTCGGGCGCAATCTTAT
>JAHEDB010000553.1 GCA_024641465.1 Chromatiales bacterium
TGGGGCCAGTCGGTGATTGCCATGGTAAACCTCCTTGTTTGGTTGCCCTTGAAGTGGACAGGCGGTCCTGCCTGAGAATAGGGATGACTTCAAAGGTCAATGCGAAGTGAATTTTTAACCTGCCGATAGCTTATCACTTCACAGGTCGGGTCTGTAAACTCTGATACACTATTTAGTTATGCAACGCCTCACCAACAAACGCATCCTGCTCGGTGTCACCGGCAGTATCGCGGCCTACAAATCGGCCGAGCTGATCCGCCGCCTGCGTGGCGCCGGGGCTGAGGTGCAGGTCATCATGACCCACGGCGCCGAGGCCTTTATTACTCCCCTCACTCTACAGGCCCTGTCGGGCCATCCGGTTCACCAGAATCTGCTCGATACCAAGGCCGAGGCCGGCATGGGCCACATCGAGCTGGCGCGTTGGGCTGACGTCATTATGATTGCCCCGGCCAGTGCCGATTTTATGGCCCGTCTGGCGGCCGGGCGCGCCGATGATCTGCTGACGGCGGTGTGTCTGGCCGGGGATATTCCCCTCGCCCTGGCCCCGGCCATGAACAATCGCATGTGGCGTGATAAGGCCACGGTTGATAACGCCAAAAAACTCACCAGCCGTGGCATCTTGTTGTTTGGCCCGGACAGCGGCGAGCAGGCCTGTGGTGAAACCGGCCCGGGTCGGATGCGCGAAGTGGACTTATTGATAAATGATCTGGCCGATATTTTTCAGGTTGGCAGTCTGACGGGCAAGACAGTGTTGATCACCGCCGGTCCGACCCGCGAGCCCATCGACCCGGTGCGCTTTGTGAGTAACCACAGCTCCGGCAAGATGGGGTACGCCATCGCCAGTGCGGCGGTCGAGGCAGGGGCGAAAGTTATCCTCGTCAGTGGCCCGGTAGCGCTGGCGGCGCCGGACCGGGTCGAACTCGTCAAGGTTGAAACGGCCGAGCAGATGCTCCAGGCCGTACAGAGCCGCATGCCGGTCGATATCTTTATCGCCACCGCGGCGGTGGCCGATTACCGCCCGGTGCAGGTGGCGAAGGACAAGATCAAGAAACAGGATGAGATCATGGCCCTGGCATTGGAAAAGACCCCGGATATCCTGGCCGAGACCAAGGCGCGTTTTCCCGAGGTGTTCAGCGTCGGTTTTGCGGCGGAGACCCACGATCTGGAAGCGCATGCCAGAGGTAAATTAATCAAAAAGGGACTCGAGATGGTGGCGGCCAACTGGGTGGGTGAGGCGGCCGCGGCCAGCGGCGGGACCTTTGGCAGCGACACCAATGCCCTGCATTTGATCTGGGCCGACGGCCAGATCGAATTGCCTCTGGCGAGTAAGGCCAGGCTGGCGCGGTCACTGATTGAGCATATTGCGCATCATTATGATGACTGTCAGCGCAAAGGTTTTCCCAAGACCAATAATGTGGTTAACTTGAAAAAACCGGGCAAGCCTGTTGCCTGATAAGCTGTAACAAACATAAGTATAAGTAGAAGATTGCTGAACAAAAATTTCATCCGGGGACTTCATGAAAGTAAAACTCAAACTGCTGGACGATCGGCTGGGTAAGGACATCGCGTTACCTGATTATGCCACCGGTGGTTCGGCCGGCATGGATTTGCGTGCCTGCCTGGAACAGGCCCTGACGATCATGCCGGGAGACACGCACCTGATCCCCACCGGCCTGGCGATCCATATCGATGACCCCGGCCTGGCGGCGGTAATACTGCCGCGTTCCGGCCTGGGGCACAAACACGGTATTGTATTGGGCAACCTCGTCGGTTTGATCGATTCTGATTATCAGGGGCAGTTGTTTGTCTCGTGCTGGAATCGGGGTCGGGAGGCCTTTACCATCAATGTCGGTGATCGTATTGCCCAATTGATGTTTGTACCGGTGGTGCAGGCGGACTTTGAAATCGTTTCCGATTTTGATGCCAGTGCCCGTGCCGAGGGCGGTTTCGGTCACACCGGGCACGCCTGATTGGGTTAATAGTTAAAGGGATAACAGCATCGTATATGGCAAGGAATTCCTCTCTACGCAGTCGCAAGCGCCGTTTTTCAGGGAAATCACCCCAGAAGGCAGGCGCCGGATTGCCATTGGGCACGGTCAGC
>JAHEDB010000554.1 GCA_024641465.1 Chromatiales bacterium
TGCTGATGGAGCTTTATTCACCCGACTTCCTCGAGACCCAGAAGGCCTTTATCGAGGCGCAGAAGAAGGATCAGTCCGGCACCCTGAAAAAATACGGTGCACGCCAGGAGAGTGTCGGGCCGCGTGACTATCTGCGCTATCTGGAGATCTCCGAAAGCCTCGCCAATGAGATCGCCCGTACCGGCAAGCCCCAGCACCGCATTCCGATCTACGCCCCGCAGTTTGGCACCATCATTCGCCATGGCGTCAAAAAACATTTGTACGTCGAGCCGGGTTATCCGATGTTCACCATTGCCGATCTGACCAGCGTCTGGGTCGAGGTCGATGTCTATGAACACCAGCTCGACTGGATCCAGCTCGGCCAGCCCTGTGAGATCGAGGTGCAGGCCCTGCCCGGCAAACGCTGGCCGGGTCAGTTGACCTATATCTATCCTGAACTCGATCCGAAGACCCGCACCCTCAAGGTGCGCCTGCTGGTGGAAAACCCCGACCGCAAACTCAAACCCAATATGTTCGCCCAGGTGCACATCTACGGCGGGCCGAAGAAAGACGTACTGAAAATCCCGCGCGAGGCGCTAATCGTCACCGGCCAACGGGAGAGCGTCATCGTCGCCCTCGGCAAGGGCCGCTTCAAACCCGTCGAGGTCACCAGCGGCATGCGCAGTCAGGGTGAGGTGGAGATCCTCAAGGGGCTCAATAAAGGCGACAAGATCGTCGTCTCCGGCCAGTTCCTGATCGACTCCGAGGCCAGTCTGCAGGCGAGCTTCCGGCGTTTCGGCGGGAAATAAAAAATAACATGAACCGCCAAGACGCCAAGAGCGCCAAGTAAAGAAATTTATTAATTCAAATAGTTACCGAATATAGGTAACGAGGTTGCAGTGCCAGTCCAATAATTCATTTGAATTAAATTTTTTTGTTTCCTTGGCGTCCTTGGCGCCTTGGCGGTTCAAAACGATATAAACAGGTATCAAACAAGTCATGCTGGTCAATCTCATCCGCTGGTCGATCCACAACCGCATCCTGGTGCTGGTCGCGACGTTGTTGCTGTGCGGCTGGGGCTGGTTGTCGTTAAAAACGATTCCACTCGATGCCATCCCCGATCTGTCCGATGTACAGATCATTATTCGCACCGCGTATCCCGGTCAGTCGCCACGGGTGGTCGAGGATCAGGTCACTTATCCCATCACCACCACGATGCTGGCCGTGCCCGGCGCGGAGGCGGTGCGCGGCTATTCCTTTTTTGGCGATTCCTATGTCTATGTGATCTTCAAGGACGGTACCGATCTCTACTGGGCCCGCTCACGGGTACTGGAATATCTCAATCAGGCCGCCTCCCGTTTACCCACGGGTGTGCAACCGCGCCTCGGTCCCGATGCGACCGGCGTCGGTTGGGTTTACTCTTACGCCCTGGTAGATCGCACGGGCAAGCATGACCTTGCGCAACTGCGCAGCTTGCAGGACTGGTTTCTGAAGTTTGAATTACAGACCGTGCCCGGCGTGGCCGAGGTTGCCAGTATCGGCGGCATGGTGCGCCAGTATCAGGTCATCGCCGAGCCGGAACACCTGCGGGCCTATAAAGTTTCGCTCACGCAGTTTGCCAATGCGATCCGCAACAATAATCAGGAGGTGGGGGGCTCAGTGGTGGAGTTGGCCGAGGCGGAATACATGGTCCATACCCGCGGCTATCTCACCTCCTTAGAGGACATCGAAAAGATCCCGGTCAAGGTCACCACGGATGGCAGGCCGCTGCTGGTAAGAGACCTTGCCACCGTGCAGGTCGGTCCGGAGATGCGTCGCGCCGTGGCCGACCTCGATGGCGAGGGAGAGATCAGCGGCGGCATCATCGTCATGCGCTATGGTGAAAACGCCCTCGCCACCATCGCCGCGGTAAAACGCAAGATCGCCACCTTACAACTGGGCCTGCCCGCCGGGGTGGAGATCGTCGAGACCTATGACCGATCGACCCTGATCAAAAACGCCGTGAATAATCTTGGTAACAAGCTCATCGAGGAATTCATCGTCGTCGCCCTGGTCTGCCTGGTGTTCCTGTTTCACCTGCGTTCGGCCTTTGTCGCCATCATCACCCTGCCGCTGGG
>JAHEDB010000555.1 GCA_024641465.1 Chromatiales bacterium
GTGAAATGGCGGTGGGCTACGCTACCCTCTACGGCGACATGGCCGGTGGCTATGCGGTGCTGAAGGATGTGCCCAAGACCCTGGTATATCGCCTGGCCGCCTATCGCAACAGCCTGGGGCCGGTGATCCCGCAGCGGGTCATCGACCGGCCGCCATCGGCGGAACTGGCACCGGATCAGCAGGACACCGACAGCCTGCCGCCCTATGATTCCCTCGATGTCATCCTCGAAATGTATGTGGAACGGGACAAGGATTGCGATGAGATCATCGCCATGGGCTATGCCGCCGATGTCGTCCGCAAGGTGGTGGGGCTGGTGAACCGCAACGAATACAAACGGCGCCAGGCGGCGCCCGGGGTGAGGATCACCCGCCGGGCCTTTGGCCGTGACCGGCGATACCCTATTACCTCGGGCTATGGTAAGGTAAGGCCCACCTAAAATAACGACAATCTGGAACCCACAGGTTATTAGCATGAAAAAGATCGAAGCAATTATCAAACCCTTCAAGCTGGACGATGTCCGCGAGGCCCTGTCTGATATTGGCGTTGCCGGGATGACCGCGACCGAGGTGAAAGGTTTTGGCCGTCAAAAAGGTCACACCGAACTGTATCGCGGCGCCGAGTATGTGATCGATTTTTTACCCAAGGTGAAGATCGAGGTGGTGGTGCGGGATGATCAACTGGATGGCTGTCTCGACGCCATTACCAACGCCGCGCGTACCGGCAAGATCGGTGACGGCAAGATCTTCGTCAGCAGCGTGGAACGGGTGATCCGGATTCGTACCGGGGAAGAGGGCGACGAGGCCATTTAATTTTGGCCCCGCTCACCCCGAGCGGTCTATTTATCCGTTCTTAACTCCGCCAGGTCCGGGTGTTCCGGGTGGTTCACTTCCAGCACCCGCAGTGCATCCCGCGCCAGTTCCGGCATTTCCAGTTTCCGATAGGACTTGACCATCAGGGCCAGGGCATCGGCCACGGCCGGGGTGCGCTGATAATTCTCTACCACGTATTTACCGCGGTTGGCGGCGGCGACGTAGGCATCCTTCCCAAAGTAGAATTTCGCCACATGCACTTCATACTGGGCCAGGCCATTGCGCAGGTGAGTCATGCGTTGTATAGCATCGCGGGTATAACGGCTCTTGGGGAACTTCTTGACCAGCTCGGAGAAAAATTCGAAGGCGCGGCGGGATGACTTGGGGTCGCGCTCGGTCTGGTCCTGACCGAAGGTCTTGGCGATGCTGCTCTTGGTGATACCGAAGCTGGACAGACCACGCAGATAATAGAGATAGTCGACGTTCGGGTGATTGGGGTGCAGCTTGATAAAACGCTCGGCGGCCAGGATGGCGGGTTCCGGCTCATCAAACTTGTAGTAGGCATAGGCCACTTCCATCTGGGCGCGGGTCGCGTAGTTGCCATAGGGGAAGCGGGATTCCAGTTTCTCGTAGAACTGGATGGCGGTTTCGTAGTTACCGTCCAGCAGGTTTCGCTTGGCTTCTTTGTAGATCTCGGCGGCATTCAGGCCGGAGGTGGGGTCATCGGGGTCGGTCGCGGTGCTGGCGCAGCCACCCAGGATGAAGGCAAGGAACAGCAGAATAATCGGTAGACGTAGATTCATTTTGACTTTTTTACTTTAAATTAAGACCTTAACGGAAGTTCGACAGTATACTCCGGATATCTGACCAGATAAATTGCTGATTGTTTCCCATGACCGAGAATTCACCCCTGATATTGACCAAATCCATCCCTCCCGAGATGGCTGGGCTGCGGCTCGACCAGGTTCTGGCCGAGCTGTTTAGCCAGTATTCCCGCTCCCGCCTGCAACAGTGGAACAAGGACGGGGAGGTGTTGGTCGATGGCCGCCAGATGCGTTCCAAGGACAAGGTGCTGGGCGGGGAGGAGGTCGTGGTCTCCGCCAGGACCGAAGCCGAGACCCGTTTTGAGGCACAGCCCATCGCGCTGGATATCGTGTATGAGGATGAGCACATCCTGGTGATCAACAAACCACCGGGGCTGGTGGTCCACCCCGCGGCGGGCAACCCCAGTGGCACCATGCTCAACGCCCTGCTGCACCACGCCCCGGAACTGGCC
>JAHEDB010000556.1 GCA_024641465.1 Chromatiales bacterium
CCGCCGCATCACGAAGCTGGACTGCACGCCGCTGACGCCCTCGATGCGGGTGATCTTGTTGAGTAGCAGGGCCTGGTAGGCGTCCATGTCCTGGACGATGACCTTGAGCTGGTAGTCGGCGGTCTGGCCGGTGATCAGCAGGCACTCCAAGACCTCGGGCAGTGCGCTGATCTTGGCCTCGAAATAGGCGAAGCGTTCCGGGGTGTGGCGATCCATGGAGATGTGGATCAGGGCCATGAGGCTAAAGCCGAGCTTTTTGCTGTCACACAGGGCGCGGTAGCCGGTGATGATACCGCTGTCTTCGAGGGCGCGGACCCGCCGCAGACAGGGTGAGGCGGACAGGCCGATCTTGTCGGCCAGGTCCTGGTTACTGATCCGGCCGTCCCGTTGCAGGATCTCGAGGATCTGCCGGTCGTAGCGATCGAGGCTGGTATTGGCGCTCGGCTGGGTTGTATTGATTGTATCTGCCATAAAAAAGAGTATAGCAGCAATATTATGCCCAATAACTGCCTATTTTGGCGTTAATTAGCAAGAAAATGTCGCCGGTTTTGGCGTAATCTTGCATTGTCTCTTACAAAGAGGCAGAGTCGCCCGCGAGGGCGAACGACTCGGAAAAATCTGTCTTACCAAGGTGGATCAGGCCAATACCGATACCGGACGTGGCGGTCGATGCGAGTCAGCACTAAGCAACGCAACACGAGGAACAATAATGAAGCCCTTTGATCACCGCAAGTATCGCCCCGCCGCGGGTGTGCAGTTGCCCAACCGGCAGTGGCCCAACCGAGTCATCGAGCAGGCCCCGCGCTGGGCCAGTGTTGACCTGCGCGACGGCAACCAGGCCCTGCTCGAGCCGATGACGGTGGAGCAAAAACGCCGCCTGTGGAGCTTGCTGGTGAAACTCGGTTTCAAGGAGATCGAGGTCGGTTTTCCCTCCGCCAGTCAGCACGACTATGACTTTGTGCGCTGGTTGATCGAAGCGAATCAAATTCCCGAGGATGTGACCGTGCAGGTTCTGGTGCAGGCGCGCGAGGCCCTGATCCAGCGTACCTTTGAATCGCTCATCGGTATCAAGCGCGCCATCGTGCATGTCTATAATTCTACCTCCACGGTGCAACGCGAACGGGTGTTTGGTCTGGACCGTGACGGCGTCAAGGCCATTGCGGTGCGTGGCGCCGAGTGGTTGCAGGTCGAGGCGGCGAAGTATCCGGAGGTCGAGTGGACCTTCGAGTATTCACCGGAGAGCTTCACCAGTACCGAAATGGATTACGCGGTGGAGGTGTGCGATGCGGTGCTTGAAGTCTGGCAACCGACACCCGACCACAAGTGCATTATTAATCTGCCCTCAACGGTCGAGGTGGCGACACCGAATGTGTTTGCCGATCAAGTGGAATATTTTGCCACCCACATCAGTCGCCGCGACAGCATTATGCTGTCGGTGCACGCCCACAACGATCGTGGTTGCGCGGTGGGCGCGACGGAACTGGCGGTGCTGGCCGGGGCCGACCGGGTGGAAGGCACCCTGCTCGGAAACGGCGAGCGTACCGGCAACATGGACATCATCACCATGGCGATGAATCTCTACAGCCAGGGTGTCGACCCGCAACTGGATCTTTCAAATCCTGATGAGATCATCCACGTCGTGACGGAATGCACCGGCATCCCCTTGAGTCCCCGTCACCCGTGGATAGGTGAACTGGTGTACACCGCCTTTTCCGGCAGCCACCAGGACGCGATCCGTAAGTGTCTGCACATACAAAAGGCCGACGAGCCCTGGCAGGTTGCTTATCTGCCCATCGACCCAAAAGATCTCGGCCGGGATTACCAGGCGGTGATCCGCGTCAACAGTCAGTCGGGCAAGGGCGGCGTGGCCTTTGTCATGGAGCGGGATTATGGTTTGAACCTGCCGCGTTGGATACAAACCGAACTGGCGGTGATGGTGCAACGGGCCAGCGAGGCGACGACAGGTGAAGTGGACAGCGCCACGATCTATGAGTTATTCCGGGATGCCTTTGTCAAACAGGCCGCACCAAGCGCCTTGCTGGGCTATCGCATCGATAAAAACGGCCACGACGTAATCGAGGCG
>JAHEDB010000093.1 GCA_024641465.1 Chromatiales bacterium
GGTTAAAAAATAATACACCGTAGGGTGCGTCACACGCACCATGTCATCCATCGGTGCGCAGGGCGCCCTACATCGAGGGTTAAAAAATAATACACCGTAGGGTGCGCCACACGCACCATGTCATCCATCGGTGCGCAGGGCGCACCCTACATCGATTGTTGAAAAATAATACACCGTAGGGTGCGTCACACGCACCAATGCATCTATCGGTGCGCAGGGCGCACCCTACATCGATTGTTGAAAAATGACATACCGTAGGGTGCGTCACACGCACCATGTCATCCATCGGTGCGCAGGGCACACCCTACATCGATTGTTGAAAAATAATATATCGTAGGGTGCGTCACACGCACCATTCCTCTATCGGTGCGCAGGGCGCACCCGACTTTGATGGTTTAAGAAGGGTGATTCAACTCAACCCCTGTACCGCCCGCCACAGCATATAAATACCAAACAGCATCACCCCCCCACCCGATACCTGTCTGACCCAGTTGCGTCTGACAAACTTTTGCAACAGCACAGCGAACACCCCCATGGCCAGCAGGTTCGGCAGAGTACCGATGCCAAAGCTCAGCATCAGCAGGGCGCCCTGTTTCGCGCCACCGCTCATCAGGGTCCAGATCAACACGCTGTAGACCAGACCGCAGGGCAACCAGCCCCACACCATGCCGAGCAATAAGGCCTGGCCGGGTCGCTGTACCGGCAGCAGTCGACGACCGAGGGGTTCGATGCGTTGCCAGATAACACCACCGGCCTGTTCGACCCGCACCAGCACCCGCCACCAGCCATTCAGATAAAGTCCCATGAGGATCATAAACACACCGGCCAGCACCAGCAGCCAGAGTTGTAGTTGATGAATGGCCAGCAGATTGATGGCCCAGGCCCCCAGCCCACCGGCGAGGGCTCCCGCCAGGGTGTAGCTGCTGATGCGTCCGAGGTTATATAACAACAGAAACGGCAGCTGGCCGCGCAGGCCCTGTCGACGCTGCTCCGGCAGGCCAAAACTCAACGCACCGACAATACCGCCGCACATACCGACACAGTGCACCCCGCCCAAAAAACCGACCAACAAGGCCGCGATGTTGGAGACCGTTATCTCCATTTCAGTAATGCGCCCTGTGCATGACGCAGCGTCATTCCTGGCGGAAGGTTTTTGAATTCATAAAATACAGCACCAGGAATACTGCCGGGATGCCCAGCGTCGAGACATAGATAAAAAATGCCACATAGCCGTAGGCATCCACCACTATGCCGGAAAAGCCGGAGATGAATTTCGGAAACAGGGTCATCAAGGAACTAAACAGGGCGTATTGCGTGGCGGTGTAAGCCGTGTTGGTGAGGCGCGACAGGTAGGCGATAAAGGCCGAGCCGGCCAGGCCGCCGGTAAAGTTGTCGGCGCTCAACACAATGGCCAGACCCACCAGACTCTTGCCGCTGATCGCCAGCTGGGCGAACATCAAATTGGTGATGATCACCGCGACGGCGCCGACCAGCAGCATGCGCATAATACCGAAGCGGATCACCAGCACCCCGCCGGCCATCGCGCCGAAGATACTCACCACCACGCCAAACAGCTTGGCGATATTGGCGATCTCAGGTTTGCTATAGCCCATATCGATATAAAACGGATAGGCCATGTTGGCGAGGGCGATATCGCTGATGCGATAGATACCGATGAATAGCAGGATCATGATCGCCCACTTGCCGTTGCGTTGAAAAAATTCCACAAACGGACAGACCACCGCGCCGATAAACCACGCCACCGGCATGCGCAGGGTATCGGGGATATGCGCGGTGCGCTCCAGAAAATCCACCACCCGTTGTTCACCGAGGATGGTCTCACGGTTGCGCTTGTGTGGCGGCTCACGGATCCACAACACCGTCACCACGCCAACCCCCATCGCCCCCGCCATCGCCCAGTAGGCCACGGTCCACGAGACATACTCGGCGATATACAGCGCCGCCGCACCACCAACCAGACCGGCGGCGATGCGCCAACCGGCCTGATACATGGCCGCCATCGCACCCTGGTAGTCGGCCTCAATCGCCTCGATACGATAGGCATCGATAGCAACGTCCTGAGTGGCCGAGGCGAAGGCCACCAGCAGGGCAAACAGCGCCATGCTGACGATGTGTTGGGTCGGGTCGACCAGCGACATACCGATCAGCCCCGCGATGATCCCGCCCTGCGCCAGCAGCATCCAGCCGCGGCGCTGGCCGAAATACCGCGTCAGAAAAAACAGCGGCGCGCGGTCCACCACCGGCGCCCAGAAGATCTTGATCGAATAGGTGATCCCGACCCAGGCAAAAAAGCCGATGGTGGCCCGCTGCACACCGACATCGCGCAACCAGGTCGAGAGAGTGGTAAACACCAGCGGGAAGGGCAGGCCAGCGGCAAAGCCGAGAAAAAACATACCCAGGACTTTGGGTTTTAAGTAAACCGTGAAGGCCTCACGCCAGGAGGTGTGTGATGTCATAGCGGGTCTTGAATTATTATTTTAAATACAGGAGGTATAAGCATAGCATCCCGACCTGTTACTACAGGATTAAATTTCGCCCTACGACAAAACCACCCTGCCCCCTTCAGCAAAATCGTCGCTAGGGCGCCGTGGCCACCAGGGTCGCGCGACAGGGCGCCGGATAACCCTCCATCGTTTTCGACGGATCATTCGGGTCCAGAAAATCCACCAGCGACTGGAAGTGCATCCACTCGGTGGCGTGTTGCTCCTGCAAGGAGGTGGTATTGATATCGACCACCCGCACATCCCGATACCCGGCGCGGCGCAGCCACAGTTCCAGCGTCTTGACCGTGGGGATAAACCACACGTTGCGCATCTGGGCATAACGGTCTTCCGGCATCAACACCTCCCCCGCCTCGCCCTCGATCACCAGGGTCTCCAGCACCAGTTCACCGCCCTTGACCAGACAATCGCGCAGCTCAAACAGATGGTCGATGGGCGAACGCCGGTGATACAGCACCCCCATGGAAAACACCGTATCGAAGGCGCGCAGGTCCTTTGGTACATCATCGATCCCCAGCGGCAGGACAAACACCGGTTCATCGGGCAGATAGTTAGCGATGGCCTGATACTGCATATTGAACACCAGGGTCGGGTCGATGCCGATCACCAGCTCCGCCCCCGCGCCGCGCATGCGCCAGCAGTGATAACCACTGCCGCAACCCACATCTAAAACAGTCCGGCCTTTAAGGGGTTGAATGTGATCCCTGATGCGATTCCACTTCCAGTCCGAGCGCCATTCGGTATCGATCTGTACACCGAACAGATCAAACGGTCCCTTGCGCCAGGGGTGGAACTTCATCAGCAGGTCTTTGAACTCCGCTTGTATAACGTTACCGAGATCCGCGGCTGCGCCGATGCGTACCGTGTCGGTAGTCAGATCATAAGAGGAAGGTGTAATCACCGGTAATTGCCCCAGCACCGCCTGCCAGCGCGCCAGATCGCCGTGACGCTTGGCATCCAGCGCATGGTCGATTTGCTGCGGGAGTCGATCGATCCACGTCTGCATGCGTGGGCCATGGGTCAATAAATTGAGTTTGTGAAAGTTGAACATGCGGTTACGGGACCTGGAATATTCCCGCAATATTAACACCGTCCGGGCAGACTCGACTGCCCGGACGGTGAATATCTATCAAGCTTTGGGCAGGGCGATGATAATCACATTGTGGCTGGAGCCGCCCCCAGCCTCAGTCACCACATAGACAAAGCTATCTTTCACCCCGGCAATACCGCCTGGTGGAGTATACCTATCCGTAGTGCCGTCCAGGGTTATAGTGCCACTCAGGTTGGTCTTTGCGTCAGAAAAACGTATGTAGAATTTATGGATTGGTGTTGCTGATTTTTTGTTCAGCTTTTAAGAGCAGGCTACCAAAGCCCGTATTCACAAATAGCAACATCGTCACCACACCCAGACCGTTGGCCAGCATATCGGCCACTTCAAACATTCTCGATACACCCAGCCCCTGCAGGAACTCGATGCTGATCCCCATGGCAATAAAACCGGCGGCGTATAACAGGCGGGTCCGCAGCGCAGGATAGAGCTGCATGAACCAGCCCATCATTGCGGCATAGGAGGTGAAGTGAATGATCTTGTCGAAGAAACTGATACCAATATCGATCTGTGGAGGGTTAGGGATGAGGCACACATACCAGACATAGGCGACCAGCAACCAGCCGATGGCCAGCCACAAGGGTCGATACTGCAAGTTTTGCTGTTGCATGGAATTACCAGAAGAAGGCCAGCAGCATCGCACCCAGCACCAGACGGTAGATCAGGAAGGGCAGCATCCCCATCCGGTCCAGCAGTTTGAGGAAGTAATGAATCACCAGATAGGCGGTGATGCCGGACAGGACGATCCCCAAGGCCAGCGCCGTCCAGTCGATAGGGTGGCCCTGCTTGAGCAGATGCAGGCCATTGTATCCACCGGCCAGCACGATGGTCGGGATGGATAATAAAAATGAAAACCGCGCCGCGGCCTGGCGGGTCAGGCCCATGAACAGACCCGCCGTCATGGTGATCCCGGAACGTGAAGTGCCGGGGATCAGGGCGATGGCCTGGGCCACACCGATGACCAGGACATCTTTCCAGTTGATAGAATGCTCATCACGCTGACGACGGCCTTTGACATCGGACCACCACAGCAAGACACCAAACACGATGGTCGCCACGGCGATCACCAGTGGTGAGCGCAAGGGGCCATCGACATAGTCGTGCAACAACAGTCCGGCCAACCCGACCGGCACGGTGCCCCACAACACGGCCCAGGCCAGCCTGCTTTCGCCAACCAGTTGCCGTTTGGCGAGCGAGGTAAAAAAGTCCGAGATCATACTGGCCAGTTCCTTGCGGAAGTACCACACCACGGCGCTGAGGGTGCCGACGTGTACCGCCACATCGAAGTCCAGGCCCTGGTCCTGCCAGTGACCGAGCACCGGCACCAGGATCAGATGCGCCGAACTGGAGATCGGCAGAAATTCAGTAAAGCCCTGTAACAGGGCCAGCACGATAATTTGAACTAACGACATAGTTTTTCCTTGTTGTAATCGCGAAGGCGCAGCGGCATTCGCTCGTCGATACGGTATGCCTATAAACTATTGCGCAAGTCACGCAACATAAAACCGGGCAATGATACGTCAAGTTGCTTTGACAGACCGAGCACCTTGAACAGTTCACCCATCTCATGCGGCAGGGTCAGTTTCTTGATTTGATTGGCCATGACCATTTGCGGTTGCAGCTCTTCGACCGGTTGTTGCTGAAAGAGTTCGGTCAACCCGCTGCCGATCAAAAAATTACCCTGGTTAGTATAGCCCTCAATACTGAAACCGCTGCGATAGGCCGCCTCGGCCATGGCGGTAAAATCCACGTGGGCGGTAATGTCCTGCAGACCGGGATAGTAAAACGGATCGCCGTGGGCATGATGACGATAATGGCACATCAGGGTGCCGCTGCCGCGTTGCGGGTGATAATACTCGTGACGCGGAAAACCATAGTCGATCAGCAGCACCAGCCCCTGTTGCAGGGACCCGCTCAGGCCGGCCAGCCAGTCCTCGGCCAGCAGATTGACCTCGGTGGTATAGCCTTCGGCAAACGACTCGCCGAACTTTTCCTCGATACCCAACATGCGTTCGCTCAAACGGGCATCGCTGGTCTCGCCGCCTTGCCAGACAAAACGGTCACCCTGCCAGGCGACATAGAGTTCATGCCAGATACCGTTTTGCTTGCTGACCAGGTGCACCGGCATGGCATCCAGCACCTCATTGCCCAGCACCACCGCCGACAGGCCTTCGGGCAGGGCATCCAGCCACACCAGACGGGACAGACACTCGGGGACCTGTTGACGGATCGTCTCGGCCTGGCGTTCGCGCAGGTCACCGCTCAGTTCAAGAATATAATAGTGGGCCGGGAGTTGGCCGAGGTCCGCCAGCTGGCGCAGGATCTGCGCCGCCATCACGCCGCTGCCGGCGCCGACCTCAAGGATATTGGCCTCGGCCAGACTGTGCAGGGCCGGGGCGATGGCCCGGGCCAGACACTGGGAAAATAAAGGCGAGATCTCCGGCGCGGTGACAAAGTCCCCGCCGGCCCCCAGTTTGCGGCTGCCCGCGAGGTAATACCCCAGGCCCGGGGCGTACAGGGCCAGTTGCATGAAATCACGAAACGAAACCTGTCCGCCCTGGCGGTCGATTTCAGCCCGAATCACCTCGGTCAGCTGCCGGCTATGGGTCAGGGCCTCAGTGGCGGGTTCGGGTAAATGAGCTTGTGATGCGGCCATTCGGCTCCAACTTAAACCAAATCCTGATTCTCTCAGGCAGAAAACACTGTTTTACGTTAAAGTGTGCAACCCTGATATTTTGAGATGGCGAGGATACCACAGTATGCTGACGGACAAGGTGGCATTGATTACCGGCGCGGCCCATCGCATCGGCGCGGAAACCGCCCGCACCCTGCACGCCCAGGGCATGCGGCTGGTGCTGCACTATCGCCAGTCCCGCAAGGCCGCGCTGGCCCTGCAAAAGTCACTCAATGAGCAACGCCCCGATTCGGTGATCCTGGTGCAGGCCGACTTACTGTCCATCAATTGCACACCAACCATTGTTCAGCAGGCCATCGATTCCTTCGGTCGGCTCGATGTGTTGATCAACAATGCCTCAAGCTTCTATGCCACCCAGGTCGGCTCCGTCACCGAGACGCAGTGGGAGGACCTCATCGGCAGCAACCTCAAGGCGCCGTTTTTCCTCTCCCAGTCCGCCGCCCCTTTCCTGGCCAGACACCAGGGCTGCATCGTCAACATCGTCGACATCCATGCCGATCGGCCCCTCAAGGCCTTTCCGATCTACAGCACCGCCAAGGCCGGTCTGGTGATGTTGACCAAGGCCCTGGCCGTGGAACTCGGCCCCGACGTCCGCGTCAATGCCGTCGCCCCCGGTGCGATCCTCTGGCCGGAGAATATCGATGAGGTCACCAAGCAGCGCATCATCAATCGCACCGTATTAAAACGCAAAGGTGCGCCGCAGGACATCGCCAAGGCGATACTGTATTTGATCAAGGATGCGGGCTATATGAGCGGTCAGGTGTTGACCATCGATGGCGGGCGGTCACTCAAGACCTGATGCAGGTCGATCAGACCTGAAACTTGTCGACCAGTAGGCGCATTTCCGTGGCCAGGCTTTCCAGACCCTGACTGGCCGTCGCCCCCTGCCTGACACCCTCGGCCGTTTGCGCCGCGACCTGGGAGATATTGACGATGTTTTTGTTGATCTCTTCCGCCACCATACTCTGCTGTTCCGCAGCGCTGGCAATCTGGGTGTTCATGTCATTGATGGTGGAGACCGCAGCGGTGATCTCATCCAGGGCCTCGCCCGTGAGGCTGGTCTGCTCAACGCCGTATTTGGCCTGTTCGCGGCCCTCCTCCATCACACTGACCGCTTCCTTGGCACCGCTTTGTAGTTGCTCGATCATGCTGTGGATCTCTTCGGTCGATTTGCGGGTCCGACTGGCCAGGGTTCGTAC
>JAHEDB010000094.1 GCA_024641465.1 Chromatiales bacterium
AAATTATTCATACGACAATCCCCAACGATGTCTACGATTGAATAAAGGCAGGGGCCGGCATATTCGCCGACCCCTGACTGACTACTTGCCTAGATGGAATGGCCCTTGATATCGGCTTCGCTCACATAGCCCATGATATCGTTCATCATGTAATCCAGTTGCAGTTTGAATACCCGTTTGGCATCGCCATCCTTCTTCGCCCATTTGTACCAGATGGGAATGGCCTTGCGACGGAATTCGGCCACGTCTTCCATGCTCAGACGAGACACAACACTGCCGGACTTTTTGAATTTGTCCAGAGCGGCAACGTTCTTTTGCTGGATAGACACGTAATGCTCAAGTGAATAGGCCTTGACCTGCTCTTCCACCGTGCTTTGCAGTTTGGGTGACAGACGTTTCCAGGCACGCATATTGACCGTCAGATCCATCAAATCGACGGGCTGATAGATCGACATCATGCCGGAGGGGCCAAACAGGATGTATTTGGTTACCTGGCCGAAACCCAGATCCCAGTTGACCGCCGGGCCCACATAGTCCGCCGCATCAATGGTACCTTTCTCGAGGGCCGGGAAAATATCCGAGCCGGGCAGACTCACGGTGCTGGCGCCAAAGGCCTGGAATACCTCGGAGACCATGCCACCGGGGACTCGCAGTTTGAGGCCCTTGAAATCGGCCAGACTGTTGACCGGTTTCTTGGAGTGAATGATATTCGCATCGTGGTGAATCGGCCCCACATAGACCATGCCCTGTTTGGCATAGATTTCACGGGCCAGCTTCAGCATGCCGAGGCCGTAGAACATGGTGTCCCATTGCGCGGGTTGATCGGGCCCGGCCGGATAAGAAGATAAGAACACCGATGAGGGAATCTTGCCGGCCCAATACAGGGTGAAGGGATTCATGCCCTGCAATACACCGGTTTTTACGGCTTCAAACAGTGCGTTGTTGTCCGCCGCGACGGATTTGGCCGGGAACGGTTTGACGTCGAGTTCACCACCGGTTTTTTCCTTAAAGCCTTTACACCATTTTTCAAACAGGGTGTAGCCGGTGGTGCCGGCGTCCCAGGTGGTCTGCACCTTCCAGGTGTGGCCTTTTGCGGTGGCGGCGTTACCGATCATCGGTGCGCCCAGCAGGGCGGTGCCGCCTAGTGCCGCAGCGGACTTGATAAAACTACGACGACTGTTTGACTCATTCGATTCAGCTGTGACACTTTTAGATTTCTTATCATCTTTCATGTTTGACTCCTCATTTATTGTCTATGTACATCGATTCAGGAGTGACCCTGTCACGAATTCTCATATCACATCACCGATTTACAATAGTTAGGTCTGCTTCGGTGTTATTTGCTCACTCGGTAGTCCAATACCATTATTATAATAATTATCTCTCTTGCTCATTGCTAACTTTACGCCATAGACCGGTTATAGTCTGCCTCAAATCACAAAATCATGATCTGTCGTATCGCAAGTCCATCTTCATTCTTTCCGGCTAAGGCGTTTATAAGCGGTCGTCAATGCATTTTCATCACCGACATTGCCGGGAAAGATCACCACCGGCATAGCGGGATAACGGGGATGATCTTCCGGGCAACAGACCACGGAACAGCCCGGCAGGATTTGTCCGACCACCCGCGAGGTGCGTAGTGCCAGGCCGGTGCTCAGCACATCGTTCGAGGTGATGCCGCCTTTGCTGATAAGAAAGCCGATCGTCGCGGGCAGATTTTTCACCACATCCATCAAAAAGGCGGAGACCTGTTCACCGAAGGCGAGCCGGGTTTGCTGATCGGCAAAGACCTGTTCAACGCGGCTGGTATAAATCACCGGTGTCAGATTTTTGCGATGGGCGTCTTCGGCCTGCCTGATCATGTCGCGCAACAGATTCGCCCGATCAGCAGGTATTTGCTGTACATCGACCTGTAAACCCAGGATATCCGGCGCCTTGAGCAACTGTTCTAATTGTTGCGTGGTCTTCTTGACGTGAGAACCAACGATGATCGCCCCCGGCTTGCCATTGCGTACATATTCCGCCATCGCCGTTGCGGCCACGGGCTGGGGTGGCAGACCGGCCAGTGAGGTGAGCAGGCTGGCGCCGCTTCTGAATAAAAACCGTTTACCCTGGCCCGCCGCAGCCTTTAATTGCCGTGAAAAATTATTCAGGTCCGCCTGGGTCTCGGCGTCTACTACACAACACACATTGTCCTTGAGTGACAGCAGGCGTGGCAGACAATCACCGCGCACATCACTTAACAAAAAGCGCTGCACCTGTTGCGCCTTGATCGCCCCAGCGGTCTTTTCCTCGACATAATCAGGTAAATAACTGTGCCGGTAGCCAAACACCGAATCGCGCGCAAACTCGGTCTCGTGTACCGGTACCGGTTTGTTGTCCACCATCAGATAATGAATGCTGTCGCGGGTAATACGTCCGCCCTCAAAAAAGGCCGGCACCAGGAAGTGCGCATCAAACGGACCCAGTTCCGCTGCGATCACATCGGTCTCGACCGGGTAGTGGCCGCGCAGGGTGGAATCGGAACGACTCACCAGGATGGGATTGATGGTGATGCCCTCTCCTGCCAGGCCTTGCAACACCGCGCTTACGTTTTGGCACACCTCACGTGTCACTTCCGCCGCACGAACCGGGTCCATCCCGCGGGTATTGGTCAATACAAAGAATAACGGCGCCGGGTCCTGCATTGCCTCGCGCAGGGTCGCCGTATCCCAGCGGGTTAACAGCAAACAGCTGTGTACCGTTTGTGACCCGGTGGGGTCATCGTCGAGAACAATAATTTTGGTCTGAATGTTCATCGTTCTCCACCAGAATTAAAAAACCGTGCAAAGGGAATTAAGGAGCCAGACAATATATTGTTGGCGGAGGAAGGAGAGAGCCTTTGCACGGTTGTAACCGATCACTTGCTTAAGGTCTTGACCCGGTCGCACATGGCGTCCGCGGTGATACCATTGAAGCCCATAATCTCATCCGGCGATGCCGTGGTTTCACCGCGCTTCCAGGCGAAGGTGTCACGTTTCGGCGCACGGGTGCGCAACAACACCGGCTCCAGCGGGGCACTTGGACCACCACTCACTGCGAGCAACACATCGCCATCGAACAGGGCATTGAAACGGTCATCATTCATAAAGCGGTTATCAGGTTCGGATACCGTGTCCCAGGCAATATCGGTCGGACGATACAAGCGACGGGGATTGACCACCGCCACGATACGCACCGCATAACCCTCGGCCTCCAGTTTGTCCCTGGCCTTGAATACCGGCAGGAACACCATGTCGCCGGTGACGGCAAACACCACCGTGCCTTTCTTGCCTGACTTGCTTTGGTAAATCGTCGCCGCACCCTCATCGACGGCATGGCGGGCCTCATCGAGGCTCATGTAAACCGGCAGAGGACTCTTCGAGGCGATGATTACCATACCCTTGTTGAAGCTGTTGGTGGCCCACTCGTAGGCGACCTGGATCGCATTGGCGTCACACGGGAAGAGTGGGAACACGTTACCGTTACGCATCATCGCGGCAAAATAGTTTTCGATCTCCGGCCGCTGGTGTGTCCAGCCATTACGGCCCTGCTCCAGCGCACCGGCGGTAAACATGCTGACAATCGACGGTGTCTTACGACGCAGTTCGGCCATGGCCTGGGTGACGGTTTGCACAATCGGCCAGCCGTTGATGGCAAAACTCTCATACGACAACCACAGGGCGCGCGAACCAAACAGCGCCAGACCCGCCGCCAGACCGGCACAGGCATCTTCGTTGAGGGGTTCATACACCTGGCCGCTTGGTTCCTGGTTATAAAGCGGATCGACGGTCGGATGACGAATCTTCAATGCATCATTGATGTTCTTCATGGCCGAGGCCTCGTTACCGTCGGCGTTGGTGACGATAAAGCGTTTGTCGGCCTTGCCGACCGCCGCAACCAGCGCACCCATGGCGGTGGATGGCACGGCCTTGTCCGTCTTGCTGAAATCCTGCATCGGCAGTTTGCCCAGCGGGGCTATGTCTAACACGTGTTCCGTTACCGAGGTTTTAACAGCGGGACCACCACCGGCACGACTGAAGTTGTCACGCACGATCTGCCAGGCCTCGGGATTCAGGGCGCGACGTTGCAGGCCGGAGATGATATGCGGTTGATCCAGCGTGTCGGCTGGATACAGGTTGTGTGACTTGGCGCCGACGGTGTGTACACCCGCGCCCTTCATCTGTTTGATGATGAAGGCCGTCAGTGTCCCCGCCATGGCGGACTTCGCCGCTTTATCCACACCGGCCAGCACCGCGGCGGTAAACTTGAGGCGATTCTCAAATGAAAAATAGGTGCTGTCGATATAGTCACCCTTCTGATTAGAATCATCAAAATCTTTGGCATCGACCAATACCACTTCCTTGAAGCCATGCCCCATCCAGTAACGGGTCATTTCTTCATTGCTCATGCGTGACACCATCGAGTGGTGTTCCTGGCTATAACCATTCCACACCAGGGTCGGCAGGAAATTGGTCGATTGGGGGAAGGCGGTATTAAAGTGCATCATGGCAGACAGGATATAGGGCTCGCCCATACCGCCATCACCCATGGTAAAGGGGAACAGTTTGTCCGGGTGTAACAAGGCGCCGGCCATGGCGAAGTGTTGGCCCTGCCCCAGGGGACCCGCGGGGGCCAACAGGCCCGGGATGGCGCCGGACAAATGGCCGAGCAGGCCTTCGCGCTCACGAAAACGCTTTTGCATATCGGTAACAGTCTTGATGCCCATCTCTTCCAGTGAACTATCGAGAAACATGGCGCTGTAGAAACCGGGCGCGTGGTGACCGACCTCGGTCACGATATTGGTATGGCCCAGCATGACGAGTGAGGCATAGGCATCGGCACTGGAGGCAAAACCACCGGGATGGCCCGAGCCCTTCGAACCGCACACCTGTAAGGTCAGATAACGCAACGCATCCGCCATCAGCATGGTCTGGTAAACCGCCCTGGCGTCCTTGCTATCCGCTACTGCTGACTGGCCTTTGGCTATCACGGCGGTATTGGCTTTATCAGTGAATTTCGGCCAGGCCTCACCGTAGTGCTGAATTCCCTCACAGAAATCTGGGGCGTTGGATGTCGTTTTAGCTGCGGTCATTTATCTTATCTCCTGAGACTGCGATGTCATTGCAATTAATTGGCGGCGTCATGCTGCATTTGTAGGCTGGCGATAACCATATAACAGACCAGTAAATTTCACAATACACAAGTCGTTTCACATTGTGAAATTTCAGTTACAATTGATGTATCTCAATCCGGCCTGAATAATGGCGGCGAAAAGAATTCTCTGGACTGGTATAACAATAGGTTTTATCGTAGTATTTCACAATACAGTTTTGATTTCACATTATGAAAGATTCAGGTTTAACAAAGACATCATCCATTCAAGTCATTGATAGAGCAGCAAAACTGCTCAACATCATGGCCCGCTATGATGATCCGATTAGCTTGAAAATTCTTGCCGCGGAGGGTGAATTACACCCCTCGACCGCCTTTCGAATCCTGTCCTCCCTGATAGAACACCAGTTTGTGGAGCGCGATGACGTCGGTCATTACCGTCTGGGCATCAAATTATTGCACCTGGGCTCGCATGTGCGGCAGAGCGTTGAACTGCGTCAGCAGGCCAAACCCATCATCACCCGCCTGCGTGATGCACTGGGTGAGACGGTCAACCTTACCGTACGAGAAAATGATGAAGTGGTGTATGTAGAGCGGGCCATCAGCGGCCAGATGATGCGCGTCGAGCAGGTCATTGGCAGTCGCGCCCCGCTGCATGTCACGGCCGTCGGCAAACTCATGCTCGCGGCGGCCGGCGAGGAAGAATGCCGTCAATACGCCAAACGGACCGGTCTGCCCGCCTATACCCATAACACCATTACCGATGTTGAGAACCTCATCCGACATACCTCACAGGCGCTACAGAATGGTTTTGCCTATGATAATGGAGAGGCGGAAAAAAGCGTCGGCTGTATCGGTGTATTGATCTATAGCAGCACGGGTGAAATCGCCGCGGGTCTGTCGGTTTCCGCCCCGCTTGAACGCCGCAAAGAGGAATGGGTACCCCTGGTCATCGAGGCGGGTAAACGCCTGTCGGAATCTTTGGGATATTTTGGATAGGCGTATTGCGTCTGAAATATTGTTTTTAATATCAGCACAGGCGAATCTTTCGCCTACCTGCCATTTCTGAGGTTAGATCATGACTGATTTCATTAGCATTGCCGGACTTCAAATCGCCAGACCATTGTACGATCTCGTCAAAAATGAAATCGCCCCGGGGACCCCGATCGGCAGTGATGCGGCATGGCAGGGCTTTGCGGAGCTGGTCGCGGACATGACAACGCGTAATCGCAGCCTGTTGTCGCGGCGTGATGAACTACAGGCCAGGATCGACGCCTGGCACCTTGAACACCAACAGCAGGCCTTTGATCTGGCGGCCTACAAGGCCTATCTGTATGAGATCGGTTATCTGCTGCAAGATCTGGGTGACTTTACCATCAGTACCGACCATATCGATGATGAGATCGCCCTGATCGCCGGTCCACAACTGGTGGTACCGGTGAATAATGCCCGCTACGCCATCAATGCCGCCAATGCCCGCTGGGGCAGCCTGTTCGATGCTCTGTATGGCACCGATGTCATTCCGGAAGACAATGGTGCACACAAGGGCGACAAGTTCAATCCCGTGCGTGGCGCAAAAGTGATCGCCTATGGCAAGGCCTTTCTGGATGACGCCGTACCTTTGAAAGATGGCAGTTATATCGATGCCATTGCCTACGCCATCAAGGATGGGCAACTCGCGGTCACCCTGTCGAGCGGTGTGCATACCGGATTGACCGACCCTGCGCAGTTTAAAGGTTATCAGAATAATAAGGCTGGCAAGATATCCTCCCTGCTGTTGCTGAATAACAATCTGCATATCGAGATCCATTTCAACACCGACCATCCGATCCACGAATTGCACCCCACGGGGATCCGCGATATCTACCTCGAATCCGCCATCTCCACCATCATGGACTGCGAAGACTCGGTTGCAGCGGTGGATGCCGAAGACAAGGTGATCGTCTACCGTAACTGGCTCGGCCTGATGAAGGGTGATCTGTCGTGTAGCTTTAATAAAAACGGCTCCACCATACAACGCCAACTAAAACCAAATCGCGCTTACAAAGCAGCGGATGGCACACCGCTTGAACTGCCGGCGCGCAGCCTGATGTTGAATCGCAATGTCGGTCATCACATGACCACCAATGCCGTGCTCGATCTGAAAGGCAATGAGATATTCGAAGGCATGCTCGATGCCTTTATTACAACCTATAGTGCATTGCATGATCTGCAACCGGGCCAACAACAGAACAGCCGCAAGGGCAGCATCTATATCGTTAAACCGAAGATGCATGGACCGGAAGAAGTCGCGTTTACCGTCGAATTGTTTTCCCGGATCGAGGATATCTTCAAACTACCGCGCAACACCCTGAAGATCGGCATCATGGATGAAGAGCG
>JAHEDB010000557.1 GCA_024641465.1 Chromatiales bacterium
CATCGCCGGCAGTATCCGGCCAAGAGCGTCATCATCTACGCGGGCGACAAGCCCGATGTGCTGTATTACATCGTCGATGGCTCCGTCACCGTCCTGATCGAGGACGAAGATGGACGCGAAATCGTATTAGCTTATTTAAACAAAGGCGATTTCTTCGGTGAAATGGGCCTGTTTGGCGATGAATCCAACCGCAGCGCCTGGGTCCGTGCCCGTGCAGCCTGTGAAGTCGCCGAAATGAGCTACACCAAGTTTCGCCAGCTGTATGAAGAACACCCCGACGTACTGTTTGCCATGGCCGGCCAGATGGCCACCCGTCTGCGCACCACCAGCCGTAAGGTCAGTGACCTGGCCTTCATGGATGTCACCGGTCGTGTCGCCCGCACCCTGCTCGATCTCTGCAAGCAACCCGACGCCATGACCCACCCCGATGGCATGCAAATCCGTATTACCCGTCAGGAGATTGGCCGTATCGTCGGTTGTTCCCGTGAAATGGTCGGGCGCGTTTTGAAAGGTATGGAAGAGCAAGGCCTTATTTCAGTCAAGGGCAAGACCATTGTCGTGTTTGGAACACGTTAATCTCCCACCGCTCCAAAACCCAACACAGAGACGCCGAGTCACGAAGAACACAGAGAGGCTATTACATTTCTACTCTGTGATCTCTGCGTCCTCTGGGCCTCTGCGTTGTATTTAAAGAAATAGTTCGGCGAGTTTTTCGCCTGGGTCGTCTTCTCGCATAAAGGCCTCCCCCACCAGAAAGGCATTCACGGCGTGGTCGCGCATCAGGGTCACATCGGCCCGGGTATGGATGCCGCTTTCCGTCACCACGATACGATCGTCGGGAATATCATCCAGCAGGTCCAGGGTGGTATTCAGCGAGGTCGCAAAGGTCCGCAGGTTACGGTTATTGATCCCGATAAGGGTGGTATCCAGTTGCAGGGCCCGCTCCAGTTCTTCCCCATCATGCACCTCAACCAGCACATCCAGCCGCAGGTGGCTGGCAAGATCGGTCAACTCATTGAGCTGGGCATCACTCAGGGCGGAAACGATCAACAGGATACAGTCGGCCCCCATGGCCCGCGCCTCGTAGACCTGGTAAGGGTCGATCATGAAGTCCTTGCGGATCACCGGCAGGCGACAGGCCGCCCGTGCCTGTTGCAGATACTCATCACAGCCCTGGAAAAAGTCGATGTCAGTGAGCACGGACAAACAGCTAGCCCCATGTCTGGCATAGGACTCGGCGATCTCGGCCGGCACAAAATGCTCACGCATCACCCCCTTGCTGGGGGATGCCTTCTTGATCTCGGCGATCACCGCCGCCCGGCCATCGTCGATGGCCTCCGCAATGGCCGCGACAAAACCGCGCACCGGTGAGGCCGATACCAACCGGGATTCCAGCTCGGCCTGGGAAATTTTCGCCTTGCGATCAGCGACCTCCTCCGCCTTGCGGTCGAGGATCTTTTTCAGAATATCAGGGGTATTGCTCATAATTTAATTCTCACCACCAAGACGCCAAGTCACCAAGTTCTAAAAATTATTTAAAAGAGTTACTTGGTGTTTCTTGGTGTCTTGGCGCCTTGGTGGTTAATGAAAACTATTAGATAAAGCCACTAAGGCATCCAATTTGGCCATGGCCGCACCGCTGTCGATGACCGCTTGCGCCCTGGCGATACCGGCCTCCAGTGTCTTGGCCAGATCGGCGGCGTAGATCGCCGCACCGGCATTGAGGGCGACGATGTCCCGCGCCGGACCGGCCTTGCCCTGCAATACGCCCTTCATCATGGCCAGCGATTGCGCGGCGCCATCCACTGCGAGGGTCTTGATATCGGCCATCTTGAAACCAAACTGCTCCGGGGTGATCTGGTAAGTGCTCACTTTGCCGTCCTTCAACTCCGCCACCTGGGTCGGGGCGCCGATGCTGATCTCGTCCATGCCATCTTTGGCATTGACGACCAGCACGTGATTGCTGCCCAGTTTATTGAGCACCTCGGCCAGCGGTTGTACCAGTTCGGCACTGAATACGCCCAGTAACTGATTGGGCGCCCCGGCCGGATTGGTGAGGGGACCGAGGATATTGAAGA
>JAHEDB010000095.1 GCA_024641465.1 Chromatiales bacterium
TATACGCTGGTGGGTGGCCGGCTCGACTATATCAATCACAAGACCAGTTCAGCCCTGGTCTATAAACGACGGGCACATATTATCAACCTGTTTAGTATGCGCAGTGACAGCCAGAATCAGGCCAGCGAAATCCGCTATCTTAATCAGCGGGGATATCACCTGTTTTACTGGTCTAACAATGGGCTGGAGTATTGGATCATCTCTGATCTGAATAAGGCGGAGCTGGGCCAATTTACCAGTATCCTGAATGGGGTTTGAAACACCCGCATAAAATCAGTTTATTAAGTTGATTTTACTGCCCTGAAGATATTCAGCATTGTCATTTCAGTCCGATAACCAATCTGTAGGCATATTCTTTTAATGCATTATGGATTGTGACGAAGATATGTGGCTGAAACACAGGATAAAAATACTCTTATTGAGTCCCGTTGTTATCATCTTGCTGGGGCTGGCCGTGCCGGCCAAGATGACCATCCCGGTCGCAGGCGCCACTCGCCACGACTGGAATCACCAGACCTTCTGGGATCAACGCTGGGGCCGCTCCGGTGTTCACAAAGGGATCGATATCTTTGCCGAGGTGGGTCGGCCAGTGGTTTCAGCGACCTATGGCATTGTTGTCTATAAGGGGGAACGGCTGTTGGGCGGCAACACCGTGGCGATCCTCGGTCCAAAATGGCGCATCCATTACTATGCCCATATGAAGGAAATCAAAACCAGCCTGTTCAGCCTGGTCAGTCTAAAACAGGAAATCGGCACCGTCGGTCGCACCGGCAATGCCAGGAAAAAACCTTCCCATCTGCACTATTCCGTCATGAGCCTGGTACCCCAACCCTGGCGTTGGGATGACAGCCATCAGGGCTGGAAAAAGACTTTTTTTCTGAATCCAACGACCATGCTGTTACCCAAAAACAAGATCAAGATGGCGAGAAAAAAACGACCACCGGATAATAAAACCACTGGGAAGCATCTGGCGAAAAATGTATATTGAACGACTCGTTAACCGGCCGGTGCTGTTCAATGCAGAAACTCTACCGCATACTCATTGTCTTTTTCGTCATCACCCCCGCCTATGCGGATTTTGATTTTGACGCCTACCAGCGCAGCAGTTTTGCCGAGATCAAGACCAGTCATTCCGTTGACCTGCTAAAGACAAGCCGCAGCAGCGAATACGTCATCAGTGCCGCAACGTTTAAATACCGCATACCAGTTATCTTCAGCAAACAGCTACGCACCATCACCGCGGATAATCAGGCTGTGATAAAGGCATGGCAAACAACCTTGCGCGTACCGGATGATTTTATCAATCTCTATCGACAGGAATTCAAGGTCGTGTTCGGCAAGGACACCTACTGGATCCCGGTACAGGAAGAATTATTACCGGCCATGGGCTCGGAACTGCATGAGGGTGATACATTCGAACTCTATGTCATCGTTATCGGGGCGATAAAAGATAGGCTGGTGTTTTTGACGACGGAATTCAAAAGTGATCGGGCGCCAGAGTAATAATTTATTGTTGTTTATCCCGACTCAGGCCTCTACCCTGTCGCGCCCTTGCTGCTTAGCGGAAAATAATTTCTGATCTGCCTTTTCAACTATCTCATCAAAACCCAGACCCTCTTCCCATTGTGCAAGACCGGCGGAAACAGTTACAGACACGGGACGTTTATCATTTGTTATAATTACAACGTTATTGATTGACGATCTGAGTTTGGTCATAACCAGTTTTGACTGATCTAGCGTGGTTTTTGGCAACAGCAACAAAAACTCTTCACCGCCAAAACGGCACAGGATGTCAGTTTTACGGGTGCGGGAGTTTATATCCTGCGCGACTGCCTTGATTACCTCATCACCAACAATATGCCCATAACTATCATTTACGTTTTTAAAATGGTCGATGTCAATCATGGCGACACTATATGCCTGTTTATAGCGCTCCGCCTCGGCATGCGTGTTGGAGGATAATAACGAGAACGCCTCTCGCCTGACGGCCCCGGTCAATTCATCAAACGAGTTGGCCGACAAGAGTATTTTTTCTTTCAGGTTTGACAGGATGTGTAGCAGTTCATGCTGAGCCGTGATAAATCTTCTGTAGTCTACTGGATCAATGTTTAATTGATTGAGGTGATTGAGTGCGACACCCCGTGCATAATCATGCATAAGCCTGTGAATACTTTCAATTTTATCAAATTCTTCATACTTTCTTAACAGCGGCGGTGCTTGGCGATAATACCATTGGCCGAGAGAACATAACTGGTGGGCATTTTCATGCAAGATATCGGCGGAGACGGGTTGTTTGCAAATCAGATTTTCATGCAATTTACCCAGCCATTCTGTATGCATCTCAATCGCCTGTTCCAGCACAACAACAGCGGCATACAGTTCCTGGTTTAAATTTAAATACTCATGACCATCCATTCGCTACTATATTCTCACTTTAAATGCGTGTTATGAAGTTTAATCTATGAGAAAGTTTAGCAGATATAAAAATATCTCCCTGATTCCAGGGTTATTCATCTGGCAGGCATATAATGTAAACTGACTGTCCGATATGGCCTGCATCGCATGGATGCGTCAGAGAATGACATCAGCATGGTATAGATCACCATGGATTTCATCCTGTGATTTATACTCATATATGTCTCAAATGCAATTAATGGTTAAATATATGCTTAGTATTACTGCCTTATCAAAACAATTTGGCCAACACCAGATTCTTACCAAACTGCACCTTGAGATAGCCGAAGGTGAAGTGTTTGGTTTGCTCGGCCCTAACGGGGCAGGCAAAACGACCTTGATTCGCATTATCATGGGGCTTATTAAACCCGACGGTGGGGATGTCCTTCTGTTCGGTAAATATCGGCCCGGCTCAATCGAGGCCCGCAGGCTGATTGGTTATATGCCGCAGCAACATTCAGTCTATCCGGGCCTGTCCGTGCTGGAAAACGTGCTGTTTTTTGGTCGCATGTATCGCATGCAAGATGCAGACTTACATCAACGCGCCGTTGATATATTGCAAATGGTTGAACTGGAGCATCGCAAAAATGATCTGGTAGCAAACCTGTCCGGCGGTATGATACGCCGGGTCATGTTGGCAACAGCCCTGGTGCATCGACCCCGATTGCTGATCCTTGATGAACCCACTGCCGGCGTCGACCCCCTGTTGCGTATCAAATTCTGGGACTGGTTTGCCAACATGGTGGAATCCGGCACATCTATCATCGTCACCACCCACAATATATCCGAGGCAGAACGATGCCGGAATGTGGTTTTCCTGCGTAACGGTCAAAAACTCGAGCAAGGCACGCCTCAGGAACTGATGAGCAGTTATCACGCCGACAATCTTGAGGCCGCCTTTGTCGAAGCGACACGTTCTCGTGCCGGCAATGAAAATAACGGGGCACTGTCATGAGCCGGTGGATCGCCTGGCGCATCATTCAAGAGATAGGCCGGGACCGCCGCACCCTGGCCTTTCTGCTGCTGGTGCCGTTTATCGTCATGACCCTGATCTATGTCGCTATCGCCGAGGATGAAACAGTCAAGGTTGGGGTGGTGACACGTGGCGCCGTGCGACTGTTTGCCAGTCAGATGATCGACGCCATTGCCAAAGAAGACAACATCGCCATTGTGTCACTGAATATCCCCGATGATGAAATAGACAATAAGGTCATCGTCAAGCTCATCCGACAGGAACTCAATACCCGCAAGGCGGATGTGATTCTGTATATGGACGAGAATCTGCTAAACGAACGCTTCGATAACAAACCCGGAAACATACACCTCTATATCGAAGGCACTCACCCTACCCTGACCGCCACCGCCCTCAGCGCCATCGCCGACGCCATGGACGACCTGGCCGCCGCCATGCCCACGGTCATCCATGCCGACTGTTCCGCCATGTGCGCCGATTCCGTCAATTCTTTGCCGATGGAAACGAAGAAGCATTATCTGTACGGCTCGGAGGATTATCGACTGGTTGATTATTTCCTGCCGGTGTTTCCACCCTTTTTTGTGTTTTTCTTTACCTTTATTCTGTCGACCATCTCCTTTCAACGGGAGCGGGTCAACGGCACCCTGGAACGCTTGATGGTCGCGCCGGTAAGTTTTTTTCAGGTTATCATGGGCTATGTCGGTGGTTTTTTTATATTCGCCGGACTCCAGGCAGCTATCATCCTGACCTATGTATTGTTTCTGGTGAGTTTTTCCGTCAACCTGATGCAGGTTATCGACATTGCCATCATCACCGTGCTGATGATGCTGGTGGGACTCATGCTTGGCCTGCTCGCCTCATTCGTCGCCAATAATGAATTTCAGGCCATTCAGTTCATCCCGCTGGTGATCCTGCCGCAGATCTTTCTCAGCGACATGATCTGGGATATCGGCAGCTTCCCACGTTTTTTTCAGCTGCTGTCTTATCCTCTGCCGCTAACACACGCCAATACCGCCATGCGTAATATCCTGTTAAAGGGGCAACCCCTCTGGCAAAGCTGGCCGCAACTATTGACACTTGCTGGTTTTAGTATTGTTATCCTGCTGGGCTTAATGCGCATCAGACAGAATAAAAGTTTTTAGGAAATATACCCGTTGTCACAAATTGACTACTGCTCAACTTTATTCTGAAAAAAATAATTAGTAGCGGTGATCAGTATGTAAAAAACACCCCCAGCATAGACTGGGGGTGTTTTATTACGCCAGATTATGGAAATGGCGGGAAGGCAAAATTATTCAGCGGTGGTCCAAAACCATCGGTTAGTGTCATGAGGAAGGCCACCACATCGGCCTCTTCTTCCGGTGTTAAACCCAGATTGCCCAACTCATCCGTATTCACATTCTGACCAACTTCAGGGACTGGCCAGGTTTCGACATCACGTGTGTTATAGAAATGCACAACTTCTCCGAGCGTAGCAAAAAACCCGTTATGCCCGTACGGCGGGGTTATCGCAATATTACGCAGTGACATCACCTTGTGTTTACCCAATTCGGCGCCGGTTGGATCTTTGGCGGCAATATCAGGACGTCCACCCAGTCCATAATCGAGCGGATTATTGGCGATCAGCGGATTGGTGCTCTTTGGAATACCGATATTGTCATAGGAGAAATCGGTAAACAGCGGTGGAATCACACTGCCATCCGGCGCTACCAAGGGGTCACTGGTGTGACAGGCATTACACTGCGCCTTGCCGTTAAACAGTGCCATGCCCCGCAGTTCCTGGTCATTCAGATTAGTCTGTCCCGCCAGAAAATAATCGAACTTTGAACTGAACTTGTTGAATTCACCGGTCTTCTCAAATGCGGCAATCGCATCGGCCACCATCTCATAGACCGCATCAATATACACCTGATTATTTGAGTCACTGGCATTTACGATATCGACACCATAAACCCTGTCAAACAGGCGTTTATACAGTCGATAATTATCATTGTATTTACTGGCAATGCGTTCTAGAACGGACTTTTTACTCGGCATGGCCATT
This sequence comes from Chromatiales bacterium, assembly GCA_024641465.1. Lineage (GTDB taxonomy): Bacteria > Pseudomonadota > Gammaproteobacteria > UBA6429 > Thiohalophilaceae > JAHEDB01. The sequence continues at coordinate 5,472 of JAHEDB010000095.1, forward strand.
TCAACCGGATTCAGAAACGGGCCTTTGGCCTGCTCGGTCAGGCTCGCAGCCCGACCATCCCAGAACTGTCCGCCGATATACAGACCTTCGACGGCATTCCAGTGAAAGAAGGGACTGAATGCCGCATAGGCGGCACTGGGGGTATTCCGGCCACCGTTAAGTGTTATATCTGAACCAAGAGAAACCACGCTATTTGCCGGGTTTGCAACATTCATAGGATCGACAAAACCGGGTGGGGTATGACAACTGGCGCAGGACTGGTTTTTATTGATCGATAGATTGGTGTCAAAATATAACAATTGTCCCAATCTCTCTTTTTGATCACTGCCTCCGCCTCCACCTCCGGTTGCGTGGGCAAATTGTGAGAATAATGAAATTACGGTAGCGACATATATATATTTCGATATTTTCATCATTATTATTTCCTCCATTTATAAGAATGTCTGTGCCGGCAACCAACTTAAAAAGGTTACCCAATGTCAAGCTCGGAAAAAATATATTGATCCGGGTTCAACGATACAAACTATAAGAGGCAGTGAGATGGATGTATTGTGACAATAGTTACTGAACGAAACAGTCTAAAACATGATGAAAAATATGTTATACAAAATTATAGTTTTGTCATAAACAACAGTGAGGTATTTTATTTTTACAAACAAAGTGTTACGGATTCAGATTCCAAAATATTTAATAAAAATCACCAGATTAGAAGGGATATATGCAACAAAAAATTAATACAAATTTTATCGAATGATGTATCGACCTGCATCCAATACTCCCGGATAGCCTCCAGGAATTTCACGGCCTATTAAGCTTGCCTGACGGATATTGCGCCATATAGACAATATTTTTTAGAAGTGCCGTTTACATTCCCCATCATCAATGTTCACCCTTGGTACGCAGCAAACCCGCCAGACGGTTACCCTGTTTCTGTGGCCCACCACGCGGAAAGATACGGTGTAAGTAGGTGCTGTTACCCCGCTCGTCTCCCCAGACAGTCTTGAAATGTTTGACCATCTTGCGGACTTCACATTGCACACCGTGTTGCTGGAAGTAGCTACGCAGAAAATTGACCACCTGCCAGTGTTCATCGGTCAGGGTCAGGCCTTCCGCCACGGCCTGCGCCTTGACAAAATCCTCCGACCACTGGTCGAGGTGGACGATGTAGCCCTCTGAATCCGTTAATACGGTCTGGCCGTTGACATTCAGTTCCTTGGTTTGCATATTTGGATACATAATTACACCTCACTTTTCACCACAAAGACACGAAGAAAACCCTGAGTATTGTTTATAAAAAATACTTCGTGTCTTCGAGACTTCGTGGTCGATTTTTTTAATGTTTAGGCAACACACCCACTTGCGGCATCTCAGCCAGACCGGTCTCGCGCGCATGTTCCTGGAATCCCTTATTACGCCAGAAGAAGGCCCCTGGCATGGTGGTTGGGATCACCAGCACATAGAACAGGGCGCGACCTATGATGCTGGAGGCCAATAAAGAAAGGGTCAACAGAATACCCGCGATAGCGCCGCTGAGACCGGATAAACTGGTAATCGAAATCACTCCGAGTGCGATCAAATTAACAACCAGCAAGACATTGCGCAGCCGATAGCTATAGCCATAGGTGGTGGTCTGTTCATAGTGTGAGGCCGCGCCCTCACCTCCCTGGCGGCGCATGTCCCATCCGTGGAACAGGTGACCGGAGGTTTCCATACCCAAACCGATCATTGCCACAAGCGCCAATGCCTGTATCAGACCTTGATTCGCTTCAAAACCCGTCGTTAACGTCATGACGATAGTGATCAGCACAGCGCCCAGGGTGAGTGAACTCCCCCAGAATGATGCACCGGTTTGCCAGTGGTCCCAGAACGGCCGCGCCGGGATGCGATAGAGTTTATACATGTACCATGAACCCAGTGCCACACCGGCCAGCGCAACGTAGGCAGACAGCTTGCTCAGTAGCACGGCTATATCACCGGGTAACAGGCTGAACAGGCTGTAACCTGCCAGTCCACCGAAGAACAGGGACACCC
>JAHEDB010000558.1 GCA_024641465.1 Chromatiales bacterium
CGATCAGGCAAGGTGAGCAGGGCAAGTCGGCCTGTGGTGGGATCAAAGTAATGCAGCTTCACGTCCGGTAGAACCAGTCGGCCCTGTGCATTGGTTTTAATCGGCAGATGATAGTCGTGTTGCGAGACGATGCCGCCGCTTCTGGTTTGCTGTGTAGCGAGTGCAGCGGGATAGAGTGTTATATCGGTTGAAGCCCTGAACAGGGCCCGCAGATCAGGCAACCATGGCAGCGGAATACCTTCACCGCGCAGTTGCAGGTGGACCTCGCTGAGGTGCTTGTTGAGTAGCAATCGCGGTACATCGTTGGCGTGCAGACTGAGCCGACCGACCGGCAGGTTGCCGGGCAGGTAGGCGGGCAGGGGTTTGACATCGAGTGTGATCCCGGGCGGGAAGAAGTGATGGGTGATCACGCCGTCCTGGATATAGTTTAGGGCGGGTAGCTGGATGCGGTGTGGGCCGGGTTTACGTGGATATAAGGCCCAGCCGCTGCGGTGATGCAGCTTGTTCGGTTCGTGCGTTGTCGCTGTGGTCAGTGGCATGACCGACACGTCTGTGAGTGTGGCCTCTTGCGGGGTGAGGACCAGGGTGATTTCGGGGGTGGTGAGTTCATAGGTGACTAACACCTGCTGACGCAGCCAGACCTGGGTGGACGAGACTTGATGTTTGATGCTGAAGGGTTGCCCGGTTTTGAGATCGACAGGTGGCGTGACCTGGATGGTGATCGGTGCGGTCGCGTGTGATTGGTAATGTAGCGGTGTGATGGTGTGTTGGCCTTCCTCGCGAGGGTAGAGGCGGATGCGCCATTGCTGACCTTGTTTACCGTTGCGGATCTCGTTTTTGTCTTTGACCACTTCGAACTGATCGGTGACAGCCGTGAAGTCGATGCTGTCGAGGCTCGGACTGGTTTGATCGGTTTGTAGATCGAGCCAGACGGGTTTACCGAGTTGGGTGGTGGTGTCCTTGGTGGTGATGTTAAAGACAGTGGCGTTGGCATGTACTGAAGTTATGGTGATGAATGTAAAGAACGTAAATAAGATTATATTGGTGTATGCCTTTATTCTTACCCTCACCCTCACCCTCTCCCAGAGGGAGAGGGTGTTGTGGTTTGAGCCTGGGTTGGTGCAGTCATGTGCATTTATGTTTTGATACGGCAGGCCTGCTATTGATCTCCACACTTGTTCCCTCTCCCTCCGGGAGAGGGTTAGGGTGAGGGGGGATATATTTTTAGAGAGCCTCTGATTAATTTGTTTCCCGTCATTCCAGCGAAGGCAGGAATCGATATAATTCAAAGCACTAGATTCCGGCCTGCGCCGGAATGACGGGCATTTAATCGTATTTACCACGGCTGCACCCCCGGCAGTTGTTGGGGTTGGTCTTGCGGTGCCATATAGCCTTCTTCCCATTCGTAGAGTCGTTGCCAGAACTGGCCGGGGTCTGAGTCGATGCGCGGGTTTTCCTGTTGCAGTTGTTCGAGGCTGTTGATGCGGTAGTCCCAGGCGCTGTCGTCCTGGGTGTCGATTTTGCCGGAGGCGGTATGGGCCTGTTGCAGTAGCGTCGTGCCTGGTTTGTTGCTGATGGTGGTGTCGTTGATCGGCGATTGCGGTTGATCGGTTTCTTCGCCGAGGGTCAGGCGGCCCTCTCCTACATCGGTCCCGTCCTGCACGCGGCCGGTTTTGGCGCCGCTACCGGCGCGGCGGTGCATCGTGTCGTCGGTTAGCTTTTCGGATTGCAGGGCGAGGGCGTAGTCGCGGTTGATGCGTGCGCCTTTGTGGTCGGGCAGATAGGCCAGCACATCGGCATAGGTTTGGGCGGCGCTTTGATAGTCCTGCACTTGATACTGACTGTTGCCGAGATTGAACAGGGCCCGGCCGCGTTGCGGATCGTTGTCGGCGTCGAGCAGGGCCTGGGCGAATTGTTGCGCGGCGACCTTGTAGTCCTGCATGCGATAGGCGGCCACGCCTTCACCGAGGCGCGCGGCGAACCCGGCCAGCCGGGCAAACTGTTGACGGGCCCGTGGATAATCCTCCCGGACAAGTGCCTGATACGCGGTTTGATAATCGGGTGCAGCGGC
>JAHEDB010000559.1 GCA_024641465.1 Chromatiales bacterium
TCAGAGTATATTTCTCATTCATCACTCTTGTTGCCGCATGCGGCGCAATGAGATTGCGCCCGGATTCAAACTTCGAACGCTGTGCTTATACCGTAGGGTGCGCCCTGCGCACCGAGAAATGCAAAGGTGCATGCGACACACCCATCAAATGGTTAATGCCTCTAAAAAGAAAAATCTCAAACAGGAAAAATACGGTGATGCCGTTTCCTATGGGCGGGACTTTTATCTCTCCAAGGAAGGCCCGTACTGGATCGACCTGAAGATTCATCGCAATGGCGTCAAACAGGCCACCACGGCCCACTTTGATTGGAAACACTTTTAGTCGGCGACAGGCAAACACTGTTTCCTCGTATGTGGCGTTTATGTTGGACAAACAGGCCGACGAATAATTTGCGATATCAAAAAGCCGGTGATAGTCACCGGCTTTATCTTGTCAGGCATGCGCCAGCTGTTGTCTACCTGGCATAAACTGCCGGGCAGTATAGGCGCCATCCCCCAGTAAGACCTGCACTACACAAGCGATCGCCAGGAAGGCCGGATATTCCCAGCCGCCATTGGCATTGGTAAACAGCCAGCCGTTACCTAGGTGCACCGACAGTGCGCCGAGTAAAACCGGTATCAATACCAGCGCTACCCAGCGGCTGGCGATACCGAGGATCAACAGACTGCCGCCTGCCAGTTCAAGCGCGGTGACCGGATAGGCCAGCCAGCCGACAAGACCGACGGAGGCAAAAAACTGCACCGTGCCGGGCAAGGTGAAGACCATCAGCTTGAGCAGGGCGTGGGCGATAAACATGGTCCCCAGGCCGAGGCGCAGGATCAGGGCGGCATAATCGAGTTGTTGTTGACGTGTCATCGTGGATACTCCTTTCATTGGTTATTGATGTTTAAGCGTTGTTATGACTGCCATCGCAAAATGGCGGGGTAGCGGTCTTCTTACAGTTACACAGCCAGGCCGATTTATTTTCCTCGGCACCGAAGGCCACGGGCTCGAAGGCCATGCCCTTGTGTGAGCCATCGCAAAACGGCTGGTTGGCGCTCTTGCCGCAACTGCACCAGTAATAGGTCTTACCGGCTTCCAGTGGCATTTCGACGGGGTTGTTATGAGTTGGTGTTGGCATGTCTTTCTCCTGTGGTAAATGTACTAATTAGTACTAAATTGTTAAAGGGATAGCGCATCAAAGGCCATCGGTGATGTGCTGGTGGCCTGTTATGGGTTCGTCTGGTCATGTGTCGTCGTGAGTCCTATATGTACTAATTAGTACTATCTGCTTAAAAAATATTTACTCGAAGGCCGTACGCAATTTTTGCAATAGCGTTTGCAATTGCTTGAGGTCCTGCGGGCTGAGGCGATCGAAGCGCGCCTTGATATGGGCGATCTGGCGGGGGAATTCCCGCTCGAACAGTTTGTTGCCCTTGGCGGTGAGTAGCACGCGGGTGCAGCGCCGGTCATCGCTCTGGATATTACGTTTGACCAAACCCTTTTCCTCCAGCCGGTCGATGACCCCGGTGAGGGTGCCCTTGGTGATCAGGGTCAGCTCGCCGATCTCCTTGAAGGTCAGACCGTCGGTATTGCCGAGGGTGAAGATCACATCGGCCTGGGATACGGTCAGGTCGCTGTCCCGATAGCCTGCCGCATCGAAACTGGCGAAGGCCTGGTAGGCACGGACCAGCTCACGCATGACGGGTAAAAACCCCTGCTGGCCGGCGTTGTGAATGGTGATGTCTTTACTCATGGGCTTAAAATAGTCCTAATTAGTACTATTGTCAAGAGGCACCCTTGGCTTGGGATTGCGGGGGGAGTTTAGTCGGCTCTGACCGGGGTCACCCTGGAGGCGGCCAGTTTGGCGCGCTTACGGCATTCCTGCACATCCACGCCGTGGGAAAGGGCCACGCCCATGCGGCGGCGGGTAAAGGCCTCGGGCTTACCGAACAGGCGGATGTCGGTCTGCGGGACTTGCAGGGCTGCGTCGATATTGTCAAAGGCGATGCCCTTTTCGTCCATGCCGCCATAGATCACCGCGCTGGCGCCGGAGTGGTGCAGGGCGGTGGATACCGGC
>JAHEDB010000560.1 GCA_024641465.1 Chromatiales bacterium
CCTGCGCCTTCTCCCGCACCGAGCAGGTATTCAGCAACAGCACATCCGCCGCCTCCGGCGAGTCCACCAATTGCAGGCCGTGCGAGGCCTTCAGCACGTCCGCCATCTTGGCGGTGTCGTACTCATTCATCTGGCAACCGAAGGTTTTGATGTGGAGCGTTTTCATAGTCTGGGGCTTGGGCTAACAGCCCGGGCGTTGTGCTTACGAATTAATCAGGGAGGGGGATATTAATGGTTTGAGGGGGTAATTTCCATATTTTGATGTAATTTCATCCCGCTACCTGAGTTAAGAATACCGGCACGGCCCGGCGTATTATCTTAGAATATGACCAACACCAATAACCAAGACCGAACCACTCATGCATATCTGGGTCGATGCCGATGCCTGCCCCAAGGTCGTCAAGGAAATCCTGTTTCGTGCCGCGGAACGCACCCACACGCCGTTGACCCTGGTCGCTAACCAGTCCATACCGACACCCCGCTCGCCACTCATTACCTCGTTGCGCGTGGCCGCCGGTTTTGATGTGGCCGACAACGAGATCGTCAAACGTGTCAGCGAAGGCGATCTGGTGATCACCGCCGACATTCCCCTCGCCGCCGAGGTGATCGCTAAAAAGGCCTCGGCCCTCAACCCGCGCGGCGAGTTTTACAGTGAGTCAAACATCCGCGAGCGCCTCAACATGCGGGACTTTATGGATACCCTGCGCGCCAGCGGCATGGACACCGGGGGACCACCGGCCCTGAATCAAACCGATAGACGAAATTTTGCCAATCAACTGGATCAGTTTCTGACCCGTAACAAACAATAATCCGTCTTGGCCTGTTCGGTGTTACGAATGCTTGAGCAACATCTGATAGGCCTCATCCTTTAACTGGCCACGCTTTTTTTTCATCTGATTGAATGTGACGTCATCGATGGGGGAATCCCGCATTTCGATACCACGGATCTCCTTGTCCAGTAAGTTATATTCGTCGACAATTTTTTTAAAATGCAGATTTTCAACTACCAGACGGTCAATCAGATCGTGCTGTTCCGGAAACTCATGGTGGATACTGTGATTTTCACCTAACATCGCTCTCTCGCTAAACGGCTATAAAAACAAATTATAGTTCAGGGTAGGGTTTCCTGAAGGTGAAAGACCCTGTAATAAGTCCATGCAATGAGCCCCCAGCCTGACATTCAGGCGCCACCATAAAAAAAGGCGGTCAAAAGACCGCCTTACACTCACCACCCCTGCACTATGCTATGCATTCATTTTTCGTTAAACGCCAGGACCAGCCCTACTCCCGCGACGCTTAAACATAAAATCGTAAACTCGTTTAACCCGGTGACCATCACCTGTGTGGCCGACTGACCGACATCCGCCAGCAGGGGCAAACTCAAATTGACACCGGTCATGCCCAATACGGTTGCTAATACGATGAAGGTAATAAAACTGTTCAACTTGGACTCCACTCATTCCAGATATTGTCCACAGTTTAATTGCACGTTTAATGCCAACTTCAATATTGTGTGTATATTCAATGAATTGACTATTTCCTGAGCAGTTTTTATTAACCAGACTGTAAAATAAACCGACATTTACTCAGGTTTATTTTACATTCGTACAACAAAAAGGCGGCCGAGGCCGCCTTGTGTGCTGCTTTCAAATTCGCCGATTAATCAATAACCGAAGTGGACTCGATTTTGTGAATACTCAGATCAGCGCCGTTGTATTCCTCTTCCTGACTGAGGCGGATGCCCACCACGGCCTTCAAGATACCGTAGACAACAAACCCACCCACGAGGGCAATACTCACCCCGACCACTGTGCCAGCCACCTGAGCCATCAAGGTCACGCCCCCCAGGCCACCCAGTGCGGTGGAGCCGAAGATACCAGCGGCCACCCCACCCCAGGCGCCACACAGGCCGTGCAAGGGCCAGACGCCCAGCACATCATCAAGCTTCCATTTGTTCTGACAGAGGGTAAAGGTCCACACAAACAGCCCCCCGGCGATAATCCCGGTCACCAGCGCACCCAAAGGGTGCATGAGGTCGGAACC
>JAHEDB010000096.1 GCA_024641465.1 Chromatiales bacterium
ACTACGCCTGCCCAGGATAGCAACATACCGGCACGATCATGTCGGCCTATAAACTCACCGTGCGCGGCTTCCAGATTCTGCCGCGCGGCAATCGTACTAAAGGCAATACGACTGATGCCCAGCCAATATTCCAACCACGGCTCCTGCTGACGTACGGACGACGGTATAGCGGAGATCCAAGCCGACAGGACCAACGCCCGCCCTTGCATGATCAGACTGGCGGCATGTTGCAACACAATCGGTGTAAGCGACGCCCAGGCGTCGGCCGTCAGCAGTAAGTCCACCGCATCATCGACCATCCCGGCACTGAACAGCAACTGCGCCGCCTGTTGTTGCAGGGCTTGCAGTTCAAGGGCATCGGTCTGCGTGCCAAGGCGGTCAAGTAAAAACTCGCGGAATAAGGGGTGGTATTCGTAACTCTCGGCGTGCTGCACCGTGAAGTAATTGCGCCGGGTCAGATCATCGAGGATGGCGGCGGCCTGCGCATTGCCACTCAAGATCTGTGCGGCCTGGACCGTCACCTTGGCAAACAAGGCGGTCTTGCGCAGAAAGTCCTGCTCAGCCGCACTGAAGCGCGCAAACACCTCGCCCGCAAAATAATCGAATAATAGCGCCCGACCCGCCGGGATCTGGTTCGGGTTGAGGGCACGGCCGACACGGGTTTGTTCCAGCAACAACACCAGCCCGGCCGCCCATCCCTGTGCCCGCTCATGCAACTGGTTTAACATCGTTGCTTCTGGTTGATGCTCGCCGAGACGCAGCGCACTCAGCCCCTGACTTTCCTCGGCCGTCAACTGCAACTGGCCGGCATCAAGACTGGCGACCTCACCAGCCAGTCGCATGCGCGCCAATCCCGCCGGTGGTTCCTCTCTGCTCAACAGCAGCAAACTCAGGCCGCGCGGCAATTCCTGTAACATCACCGTCAACATTGCGTGCAACGGTGAATGCAACGGGGCATTCTGATAGTTATCAAACACCAGAACACATTCGGCCGGCAGACGACGGTAAAGTTCTCGAAAGTAATTGCGCGCAAAGGCAGGCAGATCACCCAGATACTCGGCTTTCAACACCGGCATCGGTTGGGCGTGTTGCGGGGCAACCTGTGCGGTGGCAAGCCCCAGATAGAAAAAGAATGACGCGAGATCCGCATCGCCCGAGTCCACCTGATACCACAACGTAGGCAGCGCACGGGTAGTCAGATAACTTGCGGCAAGCGACGTCTTGCCCGCCCCCGCCGGGGCATTCACCCAGATTAAAGGATGGCCCTCTCGGCAACGGTCGAGTACATCAAACAGGCGCAGTCGTGGATAAAGCCGGGCCGGTCGTGGCGGCGTGATCTTGGGCAACGACGGTTGGACGGGTTTATTACCCGTCGGACCACCGCCGTTCAGATGAGTGCTGGCCTTCTTCAACTTGCTCTCGATAAATTCGGCGTTATGCGTGGATGCCAACACCCTTTTGAGAGCGATTATGTCACAAAATTCCGGGAATCTTCAGCGGCAAGGACAGAGGTGCAGTAAAATTTTATTTATACCGGTTATTGCAACCGGCGGTTAAAATCAGGCAGTAAAGGCTTGTTCTCAAATGGCGCGCCCATGATCACACCTGACTTTGCATAACGGCACTGTCTGGCCCTACTTCATAAGCCACCGATATCCAGTCAGGATGCGACTATCCAAAAATGACAATTTGCATAATTGTATTACTCCAGTGGCATTTTGTTGCTAGCGTTTATCAAGCAACCAGGCCTCGCCCCTGGAATAATCCCTGAATACCATTATCTGTTGCGGTAATCCGTCGGACAACATCTCATACATTCGACTCATACCGAAGCTGAGGTCAGTTTCGGCAATAATGGCGATACGGGCATTGCCTCTTTTTGTATTGCGCTTTCGTAAAGCAACAAGTTGCTCGCCAAACTTACTGTCGATCAAGGTAAAATCCAATTTTCTCAAATCCCACAAAGCCCGAACATCTGCAGGATAATCGCCTGACTCCGTGATCCCCACCAATGCCCGCCGAAGATCTTCGATGGTTACCCGACCTTCAATTGAACCGAAAAGTATATTCTTAATCTCATCATACTTGTAATTGATCGGCATAACTCATTCTCGTTAAAAAATAGCTTACTGCACCGAATGTTACGCCTGGAAATATAAGCAAGCAGCCATTCGTTACTACAACATGGATCAGATCCAGCGCCGCACCTTAGCCTGATATATGGAAAATTCTTTTCCAAACAGTTTGGCCATGGCCGCTTCCTCCGGGCGAATAAATAAGCTGTTTACCAGCACGATAAAAACGGGCAGAAAACACAGGTTAATCACGTTACCAAGATAAATCGTATAGGCCAACAGCCACAAAAGGAAGCCGATATACTGGGGATTCCTGGAATATCGATACAGTCCGTCCGTCACCAGGCTTGTGGTTTTTTCCGGGTTACGAGGGTCAACCGTGGTATTGGCCTTTCTGAAGCGATAGCCACCCATGGCGACAATCCCCAGGCCAAATAAAAATATCGCCAGACTGATGACGCCCTGATATGCGAAAGAAATACTCACCCCGGCCCCTGTTGCGTCAACGACATACATCAACAACACCAGTATAAAAACCAGTATGACCGGGAGTTTTATCAGTCTGGATAACATCTTCAATCGAACCTATGGACCAAGCGGATACAACACCGGCAACAACCAGCTCAAGGTCAGCCACATGATCACGGTGAGCGGGATGCCAATACGCAGGAAATCACTGAAGGTATAACCACCGGCGCTCATCACCAGCAGGTTGGTCTTGTAGGCCATCGGGGTGGCGTAACTCATGTTGGCGCCAAATAACACGGCCAGCACAAACGGCTCGACGGGGACATTCAATTGGCGGGCAATTCCGATGGCAATGGGTGTGCCGATCACCGCCGCGGCGTTATTGGAAACAATATTGGTCATAATCGCCATCAATAACATCAAACCACTGAGCAGCACCGTTGGTGACTGCCCCTGAGTGGCGACAACAAACACACTGGCCAGATAATCGGCCGCGCCGGTGCTGAGCAGGGCATTGCCCAGGGCAAGGCTGGCGACGACGATCAGGATGACCTGGGTATTAAGCGCATTGGCAACATCTTTCCAGGTCAGGCAACGTGTCAGCAGCATCAGCAACATCCCGACCGTCGCGCTGATGGCGATCGGTAACAAATCGGCAGCGGCCACAATGATAACCGCAGCCATAATTGACATTGCCAGTGCTGCGCGCGTGGTATGGGGTAGGTCCGCCGTCGCATCCAGTACCAATAATTCACCACTGCGTTTAATCTCGGCGATCTGTTCACGCGGACCCTGCACCAGTAATACATCCCCGACTCGCAGTCTCACATCGGCGATCTCGGCCTGTAGGGTCTGGACATTCCTGCCGGCACGATGCAAGGCCATGGGCAGAAGTTGATAACGGTCCGCGAAGCGTAACCGCGCCAGGGTCGCGCCTTCCAGTGGTGAAGACTGCGCCACAACGATCTCGGCCAGTTGTTGATCATCGGCGAGCAGTGGATGTTCATCATCGACCTGCGTATCACCGGAGTAGAGTACCGCGCCCAGCACCTGTTCGAACTCTTTTAGTCGTTCCGGCGTATCGCGCAACTGGAGTGAATCACCGGCACGCAGGACGGCATCGGGTAGTGGCATTAAAAAGGCATCCTCACCACGACGAATACGCGTCACCCGCATATGTTCACCGGCCTTTTTAATCACCTCGGCCAGGCTGCGTCCATCGGCAAAACTTTCCTCGGGTATTCTCAGCTGTGCGGAAAAAACCCGTGGCGAGGTATCACCGAGCTGGGTCTCTCGTCTGGGCAACAGACGTGGCGCAAGCAGCCACAGATAGAGTATCGCAATGCTGCCCGCGACAGCCACCGGGACAAAAAAATCAAACATCTCAAGACGTCTCATTCCCATATCACTGGCGATAGAGATCACCAGCAGATTAGTCGAGGTACCGATAGTCGTGCTCATACCACCGACCAGGGTCGCAAACCCCATCGGCAGCAGAATGCCGGAGGCGCTGGTATTTGTGCGTATCGAGACACTGATTAAAATAGGCAGCAACAGAATGACAATCGGCACATTGTTGACAAAGGCACTCAGCAAGGCGCCGAACAGTAAAGTCAGCAACAATGAAACCTGCGGAGTAACGGCCCACAGGCGAGACAACAGTCTGCCGACAGGCGCCAGTGCACCGGTTCGAACCAGTCCGTGTCCCACCACCATCAGGGCCGAGACGGCAACCAGCGCCTCATGCCCGAAGCCGGAAAAGAAGGTGATGGCGTGCAACAACCGGCCCTCGCTGTGGTAAGGAAAAATTTCGAAACCGACACACAGGGCAACCAGGATGGCGAGGCTGGATGTTTCGAGGGGAATGCGTTCGCGGGTAAACAGAAACAGCGCAACTGCGGTGAGCAGCATGACGGCCAGGGCGTGGTGATTGGGAATTGAAGGGAAAAGCATCTGCGTTCCTGTTTAAACTGGCTCAACCGGCTGGAGTGCCTGCATCAGGCTATATTATAGTCGCTACGGCGACAACGGCAGCCCGGGCTGCCATCTGTCGACAAACTAAGTAACACGCACCTTTAATCTTCCGGTTATTACTGCACAAAATAAATCCATACGACCAGCGCGGAGAACAGCGGGAACAGATACAGGCCGACGACCCCGCCATACATTAAAAATCCCTCGTAGCCACGCGTTTTGATCAGGTGATAAGGCAGTATCACCGGCCAAAATATGAAAATCAGATAAGCATATTCAAAAGGTTCATACATATCCCTGGCGCGCGCATCAAGATGCGTCCAGAAGGCCATCAGCAGCGAAAACACCGCACTCCACAGCATGATCATAATATCGGATACAGCTTGACCCATATACACAACATAACAGGATTCCACTGCCAATATTACGGACAGGGCGGACAAGGTCATTATTATTAACTTTTGATCGGCTTCTATTTTCATGATGAACACGTACCTCTTTTTAACCGGCTATTTAATCCGGCACTATCAAATCATACCTATTATATTGTAGGGCGCCTCTAAAAATTCAATCAAGCAGATGATGGTAAGGCAAAAACAAGCGAAAAAGCGCAGTTTTGTATAGGATGTACTTATTTCGCGAAGCCCAAGGATGGGCGAGAGCGATTTACATGGAGTAAATGAGCATTTTGAGCTTGTTTTTAACGCAGCCAGCGCTGCTTCAGTGAATTTTTAGAGGTGCCCTGTACTCAATAGACGCGACTGTAACCAGCCTATCGAAGGATAGGCCGCGAGCCATATCCAGAAGAATCGATTCAGTCCAAACAGGCAGGCGTTGGCGAAATGAAAGCTGGCGGCAATGAACAGGGCTACGCCAAGGCTGAGCGGCGTCAACAGCGAGACGGGAAACAACAATTCAAACAGCATCACGGCCCACGACATGCCAAATAACAAGCGCGGATTATCCGCCCATCGCCGTAATGACTCACTAACCGGATAGGCCGAGAACTGAAACACATCAAGCAGGGCACGGCCACTACGCCATTCAGGATTGATGACCTTGACCCAGCCGGATATAAAATAGGACAACGTCAGTTGCATGGCCAGATAGCCAAAGGCGATCTCTCGCCAATATTCGGTGCCGGCCAGATGCGTCAAACACAGGCAACACAGCACCAGCAGACTCATGCGGTCCGCCCCGCCATTATACGGCCCCTGGAAACGGTGCAACATCGCCAGCCCCAGCAACAAGAGTAAGGCCAGAACCCAGGCGGAATGAAAACCCATAATGAGCAATACCGCCAACAACAGACGTGGCAGGAAGATTAACCGTTCATTCGAGTATGATTGAATATGCTCGATACTTTGCAGGGCAAATGCCCAGCCCATCAATATCTCGCTAAGCCGAATGGCCTCATCGAGATTCATGGCCACCACCATTAACGGTCGAGTCAGACATGGCCATGAGGCGCGACTCAAAGACCCGTTCCTGCACTAAACGTTCCCCCGCTCTATGCAGCACCTGCAAACGAAATCTTAGATACTTTCCATCCAGGCCACGGTCAGCATTTCGCCTAAGCGCAGTATAGATACGCTTTAATATTTCATCTTCACTATGTTGTGTCGGCTGCTCGATAAGCCGCTCCGCACAGCTGGTCAGGAACAGCGATTCATTCCACAGCGGATTCCAGACCATGCGCCCCAGCATCCGCAAAAACGAGACTCGCGCCGGGCGTGGCCGGAATTCATGCCACTCTGCATGCGTTTCATCCTTACCATTGAGCACCGCATACTGAATCCGTGGCGAAGGGGCAATGATGTCAAAAAAATTCCATGCCGGTATCATCGCGGGCAGGAGTAGCTTAAGAATATTCAACATTTACAAAAACCTGTCACGCCAATCCCCTTTCGTCAACAGACATTCATCACGCGTTCCAAAGATCCGGTATCGATTGCGGGCAATACGGTCGTAAACAAAATCACGCAACGGGCCGGGAATCAACGCCAACATTGACAAGCCGTTGACCGGGAAAGGCAGTTGCCGAACGACCTTGATAAACGCCTTACTCTTTATATAAACGAGTTCGTTTTCAACATACAGCATCGTCTCAAAACCATCTGGAGCCATACCCAACGGCTTAACAACAGCCTGCCCCTTGAGCGACTGCATGGAAGCAAAGCTAAAAACACGATGCCGGTCATAGCGGATGACAAACTTCACCCATGCATGACACAGGCCACATTTCCCATCAAAAACAATCAGCTTATCTTTATTTGGCATATAAGAGCATAAAATCGCCTGTTTTGATCTAACTGCATATCTAAAATCATAATATTCTAATAAATCAATATGTATAGAAAACTTTGCATTAATCTTTCCATACCGTACTATTCCAGTAGGCAAGCCATACCGTATGGCAATGCGTATCGTCTCAGCTTGGTTCGAGCGGAAAAAGGATCTGACACATTCTTATATCAAGGAGAACAAAATATGAAAAAATATTTACTAATCGCACTCCTGCCGTTTAGTGTTTGCGCCGAGGATTTTTATGTGCAGGACGAGTTAGCGAATATGGTCGATGAGGTTATCCGTACAACCAGACTAAAGGTCAATATCCCGGACATGGCTCCCAAATACGTCCGAATCGACCAGATCGATGGTCTTGGCGTCTGCGCCCCGGAGGCCAAACAGAAGGTGCTGCAACTGCAAACAGCCTTTAACAAACACCCGAACATGTTTCGCACCAAGAGTATACTCGGTGCGTACCATCGACAAGCCAATGGTGATGTCATCTATAAGCCGATGAACACCACGCCAAACCAGAACAAGTGTGAGTTTATTACTGTATCGGTC
>JAHEDB010000561.1 GCA_024641465.1 Chromatiales bacterium
CTGCAAGGGGTGCGGGGAATTACTGCACTTCGACAAGACCGGCCATATCCCGCCCTGCCCACGCTGTCATGGCACGGTGTTTAAGAAGGAATTCGGTAAGGCTTAGGCCACCCGGCTGCGACGCCGACCGATCCAGATCAACAGCGCCAGGGTCGACAACATGGCGATCACCACCGGGTGGTTGCCCAGTCGCACATAGGGCGTCGCGCCGCTACGGGGTTGCACCTGACCGGTGAGGACGAAGGTCTCGAACTGGGGCGAGCGTGAGATGACCTTACCGTGGTGATCGACCAGGGCCGAGATACCGTTGGTAGTGGCGCGGATCAACATGCGACCGGTTTCGACCGTGCGCATCCGCGAGATTTGTAAATGCTGATGCGCCGCCAGGGAATCGCCGTACCAGGCGTTGTTACTGCCATTGATCAACAGGGTCGCCTCGGGCAGGAAATCGATCACCTCTTCACCAAAGGCATCCTCATAACAGATCGATGGCGCCATCGGTTGACCGACGGCGCGCAGGATTGGCTGGTGTTTCTCGCCCTTGCTGAAACTCGACATCGGCAGATCAAAGAATTGCACCAGACCGCGAATCAGAAACTCCAGCGGCACATATTCACCAAACGGCACCAGATGACGCTTGTGATAGACGCCGGGCGTTTTGCCCAGGCTCACCAGGCTGCTGTAATACTTGCGGGTTTCAACATCCAGAAACGGCAGGCCGACGATCAGCTCGGTGTTGTGGGCGCGGGCCTGTTCCTCGAGGGGGGCAAAATAGCTCGCCTTGATGTCCTGATAAAATACCGAGATCGAATTTTCCGGCCAGAATATCAGATCGCTGTCCCAGTGCTGCTGCGTCAGTTTCTCATAGGTATCCAGCCGTAACTTGATCTTGGCCGCGTCCCACTTGGTGATCTGCGGCACATTGCCCTGCACGATGCTGACGGTGATGGGCTTGTCGATGGCGCGGGTCCATTCCACCTGCCCCAACAAAAAAACCCCCAGCCAAATCGCTGCCAGACTAATTCCGGCCCGCACACGCCAGCTCGGTTGACGGACCAGCAACACCAGTAAACCGCTACAAAGAATACTCAGCCAGGAAACGCCATACACCCCCAGCCAGGGGGCCGCGCCGGCCAACGGGCTGTCGATCTGACTGTAGCCGAGGTTCAGCCAGGGAAAGCCGGTCAACACCCAGCCACGAAACCACTCAAAAAAGATCCATACCGTGGGCAGTATCACCAACGAGGCCAGCCATGCATAGCCTTGATGATCCCGATATGCGTCTAACAGACGGGCACTGGCATACCCCTGCAAGGCCGGGAACAGGGCCAGGAAGGCGACAAACAACAGGGTCATCAGGGCGGCGATGGGCGCCGGGGTATAGCCATAGACATGGATCGCCACATAGACCCACGACACCCCGACCCCGAACATACCGAGGCCGAAGGCAAACCCCCGCCGGGCCGCCTGTTTTGGCGTCGCGTCCAACCACAGCCAGAATATAACGGCGGGCAGAATGATGGCCAGGGGAAACAGGGAAAGGGGTGCAAAGGCCAGAGGTAATCCGGCACCGGCCAACAGGGCGATGAAATAGATCGTTTTCTCGTTACGCACTATTGGCCTTGGGCTGCGGCTCCGCCTCAGACTGACCGACCTCGACGCGACTAACCTGCATCAGGTGGACACGACGATTATCGGCGCGGATCACCTTGAACAGGAAATTCTCCAGTTCGACGCTCTCGTCCTTTTTCGGCAGATGACCAAAGGCGTTCATCACCAAACCACCGATGGTGTCGAACTCCTCATCGCTGAGTGCGGTACCGAAATGTTCATTGAAGTCTTCGATCGGGGTGATGGCCTTGACGATATGCTGCTCGTCTTTATGGTCGAGGATATACAGGTCGTCTTCAAAATCGTGCTCGTCCTCGATCTCGCCGACGATCTGTTCCAGCACGTCCTCGATGGTGACCAGACCGGCCACGCCGCCGTATTCATCGACCACGATGGCCATGTGATTTCGGCTGGAACGAAATTCCTTG
>JAHEDB010000562.1 GCA_024641465.1 Chromatiales bacterium
ACAGGCGGTGATCGTCGCCTCCATTTTTGAATTTACCGGCGCCTTTCTGGCCGGCGGGCAGGTTACCAAAACGATTCGCAAGGGTATTGTCGATGCGCAGCTGTTGTCCGGTACACCGGAGCTGTTGGTGTTCGGTATGCTGGCGGCCCTGCTTGCGGCGGGGATCTGGCTATACATCGCCTCGCGCAACGGCTGGCCGGTTTCCACCACCCATTCCATCGTCGGCGCGATCGTCGGTTTTGCCGCGGTCGGTGTCGGTGTCGATGCGGTGAAGTGGGGCAAGGTCGGTTCGATCGTGATGAGCTGGGTGATCTCACCGGCGATCGCCGGGATCCTCTCCTACTGGATCTTTCGCAGCGTTCAGACCTTTATCCTCAACACCCGCGACCCGTTGGCGAATGCCAAAAAATATGTCCCCGTTTATATCTTCCTGGCCGGTTTCATTATCTCACTGGTGACCATGTTCAAGGGACTCAAACATGTGGGACTGAACCTGACCCTGATGGAGAGTTACGGCCTGGCCGTGATCGTCGGCCTGATTATTATGGCGTTTGGCATTGTCGCCATTCGCCGCATCAAGATCGACCCCAATGCGGACCGTGATTTTCATTTTGCCAATGTTGAGAAGGTCTTCGCCGTACTGATGGTGGTGACCGCCTGCGGTATGGCCTTTGCGCACGGCTCGAATGACGTGGCCAATGCCATCGGTCCGGTCGCGGCGATTGTCAGCATCGTCGAGAGCGGCGGCCAGATCGGCCAGAAGTCGATGCTGCCTACCTGGATCCTGTTGCTCGGTGGCGGCGGTATCGTCTCCGGCCTGCTGATGTATGGCAAGCGGGTGATTGCCACTGTCGGTAAACATATCACCGACCTGACCCCGAGCCGCGGTTTTGCCTGTGAGCTGTCCGCCGCGACCACCGTCGTGCTTGCCTCGGGCACCGGCCTGCCGATCTCCACCACCCATACCCTGGTGGGCGCGGTGCTGGGTGTTGGCCTGGCGCGCGGCATCGGCGCGCTGAATATGGATGTGGTGCGGACCATCTTTCTGTCCTGGATCGTGACCCTGCCGGCAGGGGCTATCATGTCCATCGTGTTCTTCTTTATCCTCAAGGGTATCTTCACTTAAGGATGGACTGAATAATAAGCGTAGGGTGCGTCCCACGCACCATTTCGTCTATCGGTGCGCAGGGCGCACCCTACATAGATTGTTTATTAGAGGCCCCTTACACCACTATGTCAGATCTGTTCGACTTCGAAGCGCGCGTGGCTCAATATGCGGTAATGGGTAATCCCATCCGCCACAGCAAGTCACCGCGTATTCATAGCATGTTTGCCAAGCAAACCGCGCAGCGTCTGGAATACACGGCGATCCAGGTCGATGTGGGTGGTTTCTCTCAGGCGGTAGGCAATTTTGCCGCCTCCGGTGGCAAGGGCCTGAATATCACCGTGCCCTTCAAACAGGAGGCCTGGCAACTCGTCAACACACGCAGCGAGCGGGCCGAGCGGGCCGGGGCGGTGAACACGATTAAGTTCGAAGGCGACAAGTTGTTTGGTGATAACACCGACGGCGTTGGCCTGGTAAATGATCTCACTATAAACAACCAGATCGAAATCAAAGGCAAACGCATTTTGCTGATGGGTGCAGGTGGTGCGGCGCGCGGTGTGCTTGCCCCCTTGCTGGCGCAACAACCGGCCACCCTGGTGATTGCCAATCGCACGGTCGACAAGGCCGTGGAACTGGCCACCGCCTTCGCCGATTTGGGGAAGATAAAAGGCGTTGGTTATGACGCCCTGATCGCCCATCAATTCGATATTATCATCAATGCCACCGCCGCCAGCCTGCACGGCAAGCTGCCACCCTTGCCTGACAGTATTATCGCTGCGGGTGCTTGTTGTTATGACATGATGTACGCTGCCGCACCGACCACCTTTATGCAGTGGGCCGTTGAACACGGTGCGACAAAAGTGCTGGACGGACTGGGGATGTTGGTGGAACAGGCGGCGGAATCTTTTTATATCTGGCGTGGCGTGCGA
>JAHEDB010000563.1 GCA_024641465.1 Chromatiales bacterium
AGGTCCGGCTCATCGACACTGGCATACCAGCGGCCAAAGTAACAATGGTGCAGCAGGTCCTGATTGAAGTGTTTGATGTCATCGGTCTCGCGGCACACCAGGGCACGATTGACTGCCGCCAGCCAGCGATTGTGGTATTCCAGGGCGAGGTCGATCTCGCTGAGGTACTGATCCAGCTCGGAGGCGGTCAGTCGTTGAAAAAGTGACAAATCCATACGTGGTGGGTGCTTCTTCCAAACTACGGCGATCTAACTATAGCAAATATTACTCTATTCGTTGCTCAAGCGCGTTGCCGCGCCTGGGTGATGGTGTCGTAGGCGGCCTTGATTTCCTGAGTCTTTTCCGTGGCCATTTTGACCATTTCTTCCGGCAGGCCCCTGGCGACCAGCTTATCGGGATGGTGCTGGTTCATCTGCCGACGATAGGCCTTCTTGACCTCGGCATCACTGGCATTGCTGTTCACCCCCAGCAGCTGATAGGCCTCCTGTAACAGGTCGGCCCGCGGCCGGGCCGCCTCATGCCGCCCGCCACGCCCCTGATGAAAGGCCCGCTGCGCCTGCACCATGCCCTCCAGTTGCGCCAGTTGATAGGGTGACATCCCCAGCGCCTGGGCGATGTGTTTCAACATGCGCGCTTCCTGCGGGTGGAGTTCGCCATCGGCATAGGCGGCAAACAGCAACACTTCCATGAACATGCGGATCAGGTTGCGCTGGCCGTGGGTGTCACGACGAAATTTTTGCAGGGCAGTGTCGAGGGGGAAATCGGCCTGCTTGCCTTTGTTAAACAACTCGATGGCCATGGCGCGTTGCTGCTCATTGAGCGACATCTGCTGCATGACCGATTTAGCCATCTCGATCTCATGCACACTGACCCGGCCATCGGCCTTGGCGAGGTGGCCCATGACGGAAAACAGGGTGGTAAAGAAACTGGCCTGGATGCGTTCCACATCGGCCTGGCTTTGAAAAACGGTATGACTCAGACCCTTATCGAACTGATGCCCCAGCGCCACGCCGAGCACGGCGCCGATCGGCCCCCACAACATATAGCCAAACACGGCACCCAGTAATTTTCCAATCAATGACATATTCACACTCCCACAGCCAAATCGAAGTAGAACATAAAAAAGATCAACCACCAAGACGCCAAGGACACCAAGAAATATTCAATTCAAGAATCTTGGCGTACTTGGCGTCTTGGTGGTTAGATTTAGAAGTGGTTAAGTGACAGATTATTAATCTTTTGGCCCGGGTTTCATCAGCCAGAACCAGACGACGATCAAGATAATCAGCAGGACCCCGAACAGGTTGATCAACCCGTCCATTATCGCCCCCTCCAGGCCTTGAACAGGCGCAGGCGGTTGGCGTTACTGACCACGGTGAGTGAAGACAGGGCCATGGCGGCCCCGGCGAGCATGGGATTGAGCAGGATGCCGAACAGGGGGTAGAGGATCCCCGCCGCCACCGGGATACCCAGCGAGTTGTAGATAAACGCGCCAAACAGATTCTGCTTGATATTGCTGACCGTGGCGCGGGAGATGTCGATGGCGTCGCTGACCCCGTACAGGGAGCCGCGCATCAGGGTGATATCGGCGCTCTCGATGGCGATATCGGTGCCGGTACCGATGGCAAAGCCCACGTCGGCCCGCGCCAGGGCCGGGGCGTCATTGATGCCGTCACCCACCATGGCCACGACCTCACCCTTCTTTTGCAATTCGGCAATCTTTTCATCCTTGTCGCGTGGCAGGACCTCGGCCATGACCTCATCGATACCGATCTGTCGGGCCACGGCATTGGCGGTCATCCGGCTATCGCCGGTCAACATCACCACCTTCAGACCCAGCTTGTGCAGACGAGCAACGGCCTGTGCCGAATCCGCCTTGATCGGGTCGGCCACCGCAATCACCCCCACCAGCTTACCTGCCACCGACAACAGGATCGGGGTGTGGGCCTTGGCGGACAGTGAGGTCAATTGCGCGTTAATGGAACCGGTGGCGATCTTGTTCTGCGCCAGCAGGCGGGTGTTGCCCAGCAAC
>JAHEDB010000564.1 GCA_024641465.1 Chromatiales bacterium
GCACCGGGAGGCCATGGACATTGCCTATGACAAACAACTCGCCGGTGAATTACGTACCCTGCGGCGCGTCACCGAGGCGGGGGTTTTATCGGAATCCGTGTATCTGGCCGCCAAGGCTAAATTGTTGATCATGTCGGATGTGAACTATCGGCCATCAGGTCGTAAAAGTTAGCCGGCGGAGACTGTCACCCGATCACAAGATGCGCTAGCATGACACATGTTCCGCATCCGGCTGTTAGGCAAGCATGATACTCAGGTATTCTAGGATTCCGTTTTATCTTTTGATGACCATCGCAGTGGCGGGCATCGTTGTACCTGAGTTGTATGCCGCGCAGAAAAACCCCCTGTTACAACGTCTGCAACAAAAAATGTCTGACCCTGACTTACGCCGCCAGGCGATGTTTGCCGGTGAGGAGCGGGCCCTGATCTGCGGCTATTGCCACGGTAACGACGGCAACAGCCTCAAGCCGGAGGTCCCCAACCTGGCCGGCCAAAACACGGATTATCTGCTGGAACAGGTCGGTCGTTTTGCCAGGGGGGAGCGCAAGGATTATGTAATGAATTCCCTGGCGGGTAAATTTACGGCGGATGATCAGATCAATCTCGCCATTTATTATGCCGCGCAAAAGGTCAAACCCGGTGAGTACGATTATGCCAAAGCGGTGCTGGGTAAGCCGATCTATTTGCAACAATGCCAGGCCTGTCACGGTAAGCTCGGTCTGGGTAATCGCGGTTATGCGCGCCTTGCTGGTCAGAAACCAAACTATATCAAATTGACCCTGGAAAGATTTCGCGATAATGCCTCAGGTAAGGCCGGCGATAAAAAACGGCATAGTGCTGTTATGGAACCGATTGTCGGCAACTTGACCGATCAGGATATTCTTGCGCTGGCGGCCTATCTCGCCAGCCTGTAGGCCGCAACGAGTTACAGGCCCAGTGGGTTGGCCGGATCAATTTCATCCTTGAAGGGTTTGCGCCGGTCGATATTGGTGATCTGGTAGACGTGTCCCATCCAGTGATTGATGATCGCCTCACCGGTGTCGTGCCAGGTATTATCGAGGCTGGCGGTGATCAGACCTTCCGGAAACTCCGGCACGGTATCGCCTTTTTCCAGTGCCTTTTGCAGGCGGTAGCGGTATTCGGTCAGCACGGCCTGGATCTGCTGTGTGAAATAGTTATCCGGAAACGGCGGATAGTCATCCCGTTCCTTACGCACAAAACACCCGACCTCCCGCTTGTATTCCTTCAGCAGGCTGATGGTGTCGTATTCCGGGTGGCCCTGGAAAAATACCAGCCGGAAGCCGTCTTCGCTGACGGCGAGGTGGCCATTGGCCTCTTCACTTTCCGCCAGCACATGCAGGCCGGCAGTCTCAAATTGTTCGCGGCTGATCTCGTTAAAGCGTGAATGGGGCACGTCGAAGCGGGTATTGACGCCATTCACCAGCGGGTGCCACTTGTCGACCACCCGGTGCGGGTAGACACCCCAGCGCTTGGCCGGCAGCCGCTGCCGCTTCTGACCATAGCGAAACTGCATCACGGCATGGGTCGCCAGGCAGGAGCAGAGGGTGGAGGTGACGTTTGCATAGGCCCAGTCGATGACTTCGATCAGTGGCTGCCAGAACGGCTCCTGTGCCAGGTCTGGCTGGGTGACGTTGGCGCCGGTGATGATCAGGGCGTCCAGCCCCTCGGCCTTGATCTGGGCGAAGCTTTCATAATATTGGGCGATATGCGCCTGACCCTTTTCACCGCGCGGCAGGGCATCGATGGTGAAGGGGTGGATATAGAACTGGGCGATCTGGTTGCTCTCGCCGATGAGACGGAAGAATTGCCGCTCGGTGGCCTCCAGGGCGGCATCGGGCATCATGTTTAACAGGCCGATATGCAGCTCACGGATGTCCTGGTGGACCGCGACGCTGGACGGGATGACCGTTTCACCTTCTTCGCGCAGGCGCTCGAAGGCGGGCAGATTTGAATTGGCTACCAGTGGCATGCTGTCGATATCCTGAAGGTCGGTTCCGCTTACTGTTGTTC
>JAHEDB010000565.1 GCA_024641465.1 Chromatiales bacterium
GGAAAGTGTTGAATTGCGCCAGGCACCGTGGACCCTGTGGATCCACGATATGTCGAGAGCCGACCCCTATTTCATCCTGCCGGTGATCATGGGCGTGACCATGCTGATCCAGCACAAACTCAACCCGACCCCGGTCGACCCCATGCAGGCCAAATTAATGATGATCCTGCCCCTGGTGTTCACCGTGTTCTTTGCCTTCTTCCCCGCCGGACTGGTGCTGTACTGGGTGGTCAACAACACCCTGTCGATTGCCCAGCAGGCCTATATCACCAAGGTGGTACTGGCGGAGAAATAAAGACTGTTGCGGCGCTATCGCATTTTAGACAAAAAAGGCTAAAACCCTGGGTTTTGGCCTTTTTTTTTAGCCATATAAAGGCGGTTTTGATCGCATACCAAGTGCAAAAAAATGCAGTTAAGACAGAATTTTGCTTTTATTTAGATGAATAGCATTTTTTTGTCTTATTTCAATTAGCGGTAAAGACACGGTGGTATCTTATCAGCCCAGGCTGGACGAGTGAAAATGGCGTCAATGTGCCCTTGCGTATTAACCCCATTTTTTCAGACTTTCACAGAATGGTTAGACTCAGCAGCCAGTAAATACTGTATATTTCACCTTTAAGCCATGAGCTTTCTGCTTCACTCCATGGACTCCAGTGAGGTTATCAATGGAACCCTATAAAACTGACCGACAATACCGATTTGCCACTGGCATGCTGATCTGCCTGTCCTTGCTTGGACTTGCCGCCTGTGCGTCAAACATCCGTAATGTCGAAAACACCGCAGAGCGTTTTTATCGAAAGGGGTTTTCCATTCTGCCGCCACAGGAGTCAGGTTGGCGGGTCAAGGAGTACAACAACGACAAGATCGCCTTCTTCAAAAAAGGTGAGGTCCCGAAAAGCTCCTACGTTGTTGTCGCGTCGACCGTCGCTCACAGTCACGAGTTTAAATCCGAAAAGGAATTTGAGGAGGTGATGGGTAAGCTGCGCATCTCGATGGAGTTCCGGCCGAAACGTAATGTGTTACTGGACAAGAAAGTCAGCCTGGCGACGGACAGGCAGTATTGCCTGAAGTCATACAGCAAATTGAAAGACTTTGGCAAAAACGGCAAAGGCAATGGTGAAGATGGCTATCTGTTTCTGGAAAATTTTGGCCTGATCTGTCTGCACCCCGATGATAAAACCAGGCTGGTGAATTTTGCCGTGTCCTACCGCTATCCCGCCGGTGGCGAGGATGATGATATTCAGGAAAAGGCGGAAAAGATCCTGGCGGGAATACATTTTGAGCCCGTGCAAACAAATTAGTTACTCATAGCAGTAAAGAGATCACTCCGTCAGCCGCAGCTCCCCGGGTTATTTACATTCTAATGTTGTATCAGGCAAAGCCGGTCTAAAATACAGTATGGACCTGGCCAACCGTAACGAAACGATTGCCGCACTGGCGACCCCCCCTGGACGGGGTGGGGTGGGTATTGTGCGCGTCTCCGGCCCGAAGAGCGCAGCCATCGCCCGCGCCATGCTTGGCCAATTGCCCCTGCCACGCCAGGCCTGTTACCTGGACTTTGTGGATGAAGATAGATCGATCATCGATACTGGCATCGCGCTGTTTTTTTCCGGACCGAATTCTTTTACCGGTGAGGATGTGCTGGAACTCCAGGGACACGGTGGACCGGTGGTGCTGGATATGTTGCTCCGGCGTACCCTGCAACTGGGCGCACGGTTGGCGCGGCCCGGCGAATTTTCCGAGCAGGCCTTTTTGAATGACAAGATCGACCTGACCCAGGCCGAGGCGATCGCTGACCTGATCGAGGCCAGCTCTGAGCAGGCGGCGCGTGGCGCCGTACAATCCTTGCAGGGGGTCTTCTCAGCAAGCATCAAGGACATGGTGGAAAACCTCACGGAGCTGCGCATTTATGTCGAGGCGGCCATCGATTTTCCGGAAGAGGAGATCGATTTTCTGGCCGATAAACACATTGGACAGCAACTCGACATGATCCATCGTCAGGTTGGCGAAGTGCTGAAGCTGGCGGAAC
>JAHEDB010000097.1 GCA_024641465.1 Chromatiales bacterium
TCTGGCCCATTCTGGGCGGGTGTTATCTGTTGGTGGCGAGAAAGAAAATGGCCACCCTGACCCCGATCAAACCCAAATGGTCAGCACGCCGCCGTGTGGTGGCGGCCGGTCTGGTGGAATCCATGGAGTCCTGGCGTAAAAAGGCCTCCTGAACAATATCGAGGAATCAAGTTAGTGGAAAAGGTTGATGCATATACAGATGGCGCCTGCCGCGGTAACCCGGGCCCTGGCGGCTGGGGGGCGCTCTTGCGCTTCGGTGACCATGAAAAACAACTACATGGCGGGGAAAAACTAACCACCAATAATCGCATGGAGCTGATGGCCGCCATACAGGCCCTGGAGGCACTGAAACGCCCCTGCAAGGTGAAGTTGACCACTGACTCGGTTTATGTCCAGAAGGGCATCAGTGAATGGCTGGCCAACTGGAAGCGCAAGGGCTGGAAGACCGCCAATAAACAGCCGGTCAAAAATATCGATTTATGGCAGCGACTGGACTTGGCGGCAGCAGCCCATGAGGTAGAATGGCTGTGGGTCAAGGGGCACAGCGGTCACCCAGAGAATGAACTGGCGGACCGCCTCGCTAATCAGGGTATCGACGAGCTTTAACCGATATACATCGGCTGGCGCTTCCGGTGTTGCCGTGCCTCATCTTAAATATTTATACGGGCAGGGGGGCACGCCAGGTGCGACAGATAGTACTGGATACCGAAACAACAGGCCTGGAACCGAGCCAGGGCCATCGCATTATTGAAATCGGTTGTGTCGAAATCAGCAACCGGCGAACCACTCAGAATCGTTTTCATCAGTATATCAATCCGCAACGTGAAATCGACGAAGGTGCCGTGGAAGTGCACGGCATCACCAACGAGTTTCTGGATGACAAACCCTTGTTCAGCGATATTGCGCAAGACTTCCTTGCGTTTGTCAACGGCGCTGAGTTGATCATCCATAATGCACCGTTTGATGTCGGCTTTATCAATCATGAACTGAAAAGATTAGGCGCTTCCGTTCAGCGCATCGAGGATTGCTGTTCCATCCTCGATACCCTGTCCATGGCCAGACAATTACATCCCGGCCAGAAGAATAATCTGGATGCCCTGTGCAAACGTTACGAGATAGACAACAGCTCGCGCACCTTGCACGGTGCCTTGCTCGATGCAGAGATCCTGGCCGATGTCTATCTGGCGATGACTGGCGGGCAGGTCCATCTGTCACTGGAGGGAGACGAGGGGTCGCAGCATACCGGTCAGACCGGCACAACCGCACCCAGACCGGTGGAACGGAGCCAGAAACTCAGGGTAATTACCGCCTCGGCCGCCGAGCTGCTTGAGCACGACAAACGGCTGGCCGCCATTGCCAAGGCGAGCGGGTCCAAGGCGGTATGGCAGCTAATCGAGGAATCGACAGAAGCCCCTGCGAACTGATATCAGGCCACGGCTCATTGCACGTTATTGATGAGGATGTGCGCCCAGATGCTCGCGGCATAGCCCAGGGCAATGGCCCAGGACCATTTTAAGTGTGCAAAGAAGGTATAGATGCCCCGCGCCTGGCCCATCAGGGCCACCCCGGCGGCGGAACCGATTGACAGCATGGAGCCCCCCACCCCGGCGGTGAGTGTCACCAGCAGCCACTGTCCCAGAGACATATCCGGATTCATGCCCAGCACGGCAAACATCACCGGGATGTTATCCACGACAGCGGACAACAACCCAACCAAGATGTTGGACCAGGTTGGCCCCAGGCCGGTGTACATGATCTCCGAGGCCATGGCCAGGTAGCCAATGGTCCCCAGCCCACCCACCGCAAGCACTACCCCGTAGAAAAACATCAGGGTGTCCCATTCGGCTCGTTTCATACTGATAAAAATATCAAACGGTCGATGGCGTGGCTTATAGTATTTGGCCAGCATGGCCTCATCGATATCCAGCTGCTCCGGTCCACTCAGATTGGGATTATTCCCGGAAAGCTCCTGTCGCCGTATGTAGTAACCATAGAATTTCAGTATTCCGAGCCCGGTCATCATACCCAGCACCGGCGGCAGATGCAGGAAATTATGGCCACACACCGTGAGTGCAATGGTGAACATGAACAGGCCAATCACTACATAGCCGCCGGGCAGGACACGGACGTTTTCACTGATGGCTTGTGGTGCCTCCCTCGACACCGTCAGTGACATGATAAAGGCTGGAATAATCCAGTTAAGCAGCGAGGGTATAAAGAGCAGCAGGAATTCATCAAATTGTACCAGGCCCTTTTGCCAGACCATGAGTGTTGTGATATCACCGAAGGGACTGAAGGCGCCACCGGCATTGGCGGCCACAACCACATTAATGCAGGCCACCACGACAAATGCCTGATTGGTGCCACCGACCGCCAGAACCACCGCACCCATCAGCAAGGCGGTGGTCAGATTATCGGCCATGGGTGAGATAAAGAAGGCCAGCAAACCGGTGATCCAGAATATCTTTCGCAGCGAATAAGCGCGACCAACCAGCCGGGCGCGCAGGGCAGAAAATATCTGGCGCTCGCTCATGGTGTTGATATAGGTCATCGCTGATAACAGGAAGAGCATGAGCTCGGCAAATTCCAACAGATTATGCCTTATAGCAGCAGCAACGGTATGGGTATCACCATGCATGGCATAGACGATCCCCACCAGAAACCAGATGACACCGGCGGCGACGATAACCGGCTTGGATTTACGCAAGTGCAGGAACTCCTCGCCGATAACGGTGGCATAGGCTACGGCAAAGATGATGATTGAGAGGATGCCGACCCAGCTGCCAGTCAAGTCGATTAACCGGCTATCAGCTACTGAGGCGTAGCTGGGGCTGGGAATGATAAGTATCAGGCAAAAGGCGCTGATCAGGTGGGCAAGGTGTTTTGGCATATTGATTTCAACTTAAATGTATAGCGGTACGGAAGGTTATTTGCGGTAAATCTTTCCAGATATGACTGTAAAACTATCATAAAAAACAGTATGTTACAAATTAAATAGGCCTGTTTTATCTTTTGTTGAAAAAAAACCTAAAGTTATTCTGGCGGTAACCGAAAAACTACTGTGTTAGGAAATTTCTGCCTCAAGGACCAGTGAGGCTACTGAATACGATGTAACGGTTCCTCCCCCTGCGCAGAAATGCGCAAACACACCCTTGCCCTGCTATGCAGGGCTTTTTTTTGGCTTTTGATTGCCAGTTTTACTCCGAGGCTCGACTGCGGCAGGGATCTGGCAACTGGCGCTGGTTGGGTGAGATATACAGCGAGGATGATTCAAGAATTGTGCTTTATGTTCCGATAAAGCCTGTACATATCAGCAGTTATATCGCCCAGTCATCGTGAGACTTGCTGTGAGGATTATTTTTGAAATTTGTAAGTCACATAAACCTGGCGAATGGGGCATGGTGGAATCGTGTACCAGTGGTTTTTTCACTGTGTGGCTTGGCTATATGTGCATTCAAGGCTGATTGGTTTTATTTTGGCCTGTTATTGCTGATGACTCTGATATGGTCGTGGCGATTTGCTATAGTTTTCAGAACGAACAAGTCGAAACGTGATGCGGACACGCAACAAGAAGCTGCAAACATGCGGGCCTGGCAAGGTGTGATGCGTGATATCACTGCCGCAATGCACACGGAATTCGAAGTTGTTAAAGCGGATTTGAACCAGGCAAAAGGGATCGTGGCAGATGTGATAATGGAGTTGCAGGGTAGTTTTAATACCCTGAATCAGCAAGCTCGCTCACAGACAAATCTGGTGCTTGAAGTGGTGCATACCCTGCAGGACGGTACGGAAGATGAATCGCATAGTAATGAAGTCAGCTTCAAAGCTTTTACACAGAATACACAGAAATTACTCGATTCATTTGTTGATCAGACGATCGATGTCAGTGTGCAGAGTATGAATATGATGCACATCATCAACGATACAACCGAGCAGATGGAGAGCGTGGTGAAATTGCTGGGCGATGTTAAAGGGATCTCTGATCAGACCAATCTACTGGCGCTGAATGCGGCGATCGAGGCGGCCAGGGCAGGTGAGGCAGGCCGTGGCTTTGCTGTGGTGGCGGATGAGGTCAGGACCTTGTCGCAGAACTCAAACAAGTTTAGTGATGAGATCAGGGATGTCGTGGCCAAGGCGAGTGAAAATATCCAGCTTGCGCAGGAAACCATGCAGAAGATCGCCTCGAAGGATATGAGCATGGCGATGAAGTCAAAAGAAGATGTGAAGAAGATGATCACCAAGGTCAATGAGCAAAATGCCATGGTGGCAGGGCACCTTGGTCGGGTAGGGCAGGCGACAGATCAAATCAATGAGAGTGTCGGTAAGGCGATAAGATCTTTGCAGTTTGAGGATATGCTGCGACAGATTGTCGAGCATTCCGGTAAGCATGTGGAAAAATTGCGAGTTGTGATTGATACGATTCAGACCGAAATAAAATCGAGCTCAAATGCCGCGGATTGGAAGGGGGCAGGCAGGCTGGCGAAATTTCAGGCTGTGCGTGATGATTTAATCTCGTTTATCAGTCACGACGATTACAGACCGAACAAGGCTGTTGAGCAGGCGTCAATGGCTGAAGGTAAAATCGATTTATTTTAGGAGTTTAGTCAATATATTTTTAACAACCAGTGAAAGGATAAAGTAATGGCTATATCACAAAGTACTGCCGATGGTGGAAAAGAAGTCACGATTAGTATCGATGGGCGTTTTGATTTTAATGTCCACCAGGATTTTCGTTCAGCATATCGCGATCAGCGGTCTGATGCGAAATATATAATAAAGATGAATGGGACGGATTATATCGATAGCTCGGCGTTGGGGATGCTTTTGTTATTAAGGGAGCATGCTGGCAACGACAATGCAAATATAACTATTACCGGCTGCAAGGATGAGATCAAGAAGATTTTATCTATTGCCAATTTTGAGCGTTTATTCAAAATTAGTTGATTGTGTGTGCCGGTTAATGCGCTAAGCGAAGCCGGGTGACATAACTGATATGAAAGTTCTCATCGTAGATGACGAGCAGGCGAATCGTCTCATCCTGCAGGCTATGCTCAAGAAAAGTGGGCATGAGGTTGTTGAGGCCTGTAATGGCCAAGAGGCGGTTGAGCTGTTTGATGAGCATCATCCTGAACTGGTGTTGATGGACGTGATGATGCCGGTAATGGATGGCTATGATGCGACCCGCGCCATTAAGGATAAGTCTGTCAAACACTTTACCCCGGTTATATTTCTTACCGCTATAACGGACGAAGATGCACTGGTAAAGTGCGTGGAAAGCGGTGGGGATGATTTTCTAACCAAACCCTATAATCGAACAATTCTGCAGGCGAAGATCGCTGCGATGGAGAGGATTCGTCTGCTGAATCATACGATTACCAAGCAGAATCAAGAGCTGGGGGAGTACCATAAATATATTCAGCACGAACAGGAAGTTGCTGAAAAAATATTTTCCAAGCTCATGCAGCAGGGTGAGACAGACCTGCCGATGGTGAATATCTTCAGAGAATCGGCGGCAACGTTTAATGGAGATATCTGCCTTGTCACCCGCCAGCCATCCGGTGTTATATATCTATTGGTCGGAGATTTTACCGGACATGGACTGGCTGCGGCGCTGGGCGCGTTACCTGCAACTCAAATATTCTACGCCATGTCTAACAAGGGCTTTTCGATTGATGAGATTATCATCGAGATAAACCAGCGGTTGAAAAGTTTATTGCCTACCGGTATGTTCCTTGCGGCCTCAGTATTACAGCTTG
Source organism: Chromatiales bacterium (assembly GCA_024641465.1). Taxonomy (GTDB): domain Bacteria; phylum Pseudomonadota; class Gammaproteobacteria; order UBA6429; family Thiohalophilaceae; genus JAHEDB01. The sequence goes on from JAHEDB010000097.1 coordinate 5,757, forward strand.
ATCCATCCACTTCGACAGCTTCCATCTGGCACGGCGGGCTGCCTGATATCATTATGGTCAGTGGCCAGGATAGATCCATGACAAAATTGTCATCGAAACACCTGCCTCTTGGCGTGGTTGATAAAAGCAGCCTGCACTTCCAGCCTGAACATATTAAATTAAGCGATAATGACAGAATCATTATTTATTCCGATGGCCTGATTGAGACCTTCAATAAGAAAGGTGAGATATTTGGCATGGAAAGGCTTGAGCGTGTGATAAGCGAGGCAGGGGATACAGATAACAGTTATATTGATATTATAATTTCTGATCTGGAAGATTTTCGTAAAGATGTAATGTCGCACGATGATGTGTCGGTCGTGGAATTTATCTGTGACGACCGATTTTATAGTAACGAAGTGATTGCTAATGAGAAATCATCTCCTGATGAGCCAAGAAAATGGGAAATGACCTTTGTCTTTGGTTATGATTTGTTGGGTGCGTTTGATCCGTTACCAATTATGATGAATGTCCTGCGTGATATTCAGGGCTTGCAGAAATACAAGGAAGACCTCTTTTTGATATTGTCGGAGCTGTATGTTAATGCTCTGGATTATGGCATATTACACCTTGATTCCAGCCTCAAAAAACAGCCAGGTGGGTTTGAGAAGTATTATGCTGAGCGTAGCAAACGGTTAAAGAAACTAAAGGATGGCTGGATAAAGATAACTCTGGCGGATGAAAAAAATAACGAAACAGGCCACCTGACGATTATCGTTGAAGATAGCGGAAAAGGCTTTGACCATTCTGCTTTTATTAATGCTAAAACAGCCGATCAACATACGCATGGGCGTGGTGTTCTGCTGGTCAACTCACTGGCGACGTCCCTGCGCTACAACACAGAAGGGAATCGTGCTGAGGTGCGTTATGAGTGGCAATGACAGCGCATTTTCCGGTCTGAATGTTCTGGTGGTAGAAGATAATGAGGTAAACCAGAAGGTAACCTCGGCGATGCTGCAATATTTTGGTATTGTACCGGATATAGCTGAAAATGGTCAGGTGGCGATCGAGTTCGCACGGAATAAGAAATATGATCTTATTTTAATGGATTGCCAAATGCCGGTTAAAAACGGTTTTGAAACAACCATCGATATACGGTCGCACCAACATAAAACAAGTGAGACATTTTTAACGCCAAAAAATGTCGTTATTGCAGCGATGACAGCCAATGCATCGCCAGACGATATTCATGCCTGCATGGAGTGCGGGATGGATGATTTTATTGCTAAACCTGTCGAGCTGGAAATTATTACTGAAAAACTTAACAAATGGTTTGGCGGGTAGGAGGTTAATCTGCTTTGGTAGGCACCTATGACTGGGAATGACTCGATCGACAATAAAGTCCTGAATGAATTGCGCGATTTGATGGGAGACGCTTATCTGACCGTATATGAGGCATTTCTCAGGTCAGGCGAACAGAATGTCGCCGATTTGACCGCAGCAGTTGCTAATAATCAGGTGGAAATTATTAAAACAATCACGCATACGCTGAAAGGCAGCAGCGCCAATATTGGGGCAAAA
>JAHEDB010000098.1:0-2346 GCA_024641465.1 Chromatiales bacterium
ATCACCGAGGCGGGCCGGCCGTAGTCGAAGATCTCATTCAGTGCGGCGCGGATGGTGCGGCCGGTGTGCAGTACATCGTCCACCAGGATGATGTGACGGTCATCGACCTCGAAGGGCAACACCGAGGGTTCGACCTGGGGGTGCATGCCGATACGGGTAAAGTCATCGCGATAAAAGGTGATATTGAGGGTTCCGAGGTCGTCTTTCAGTCCCAGTCGCTGGTGCAGGGCCTTGGCCACCCACACACCGCCGGTGTGGATGCCGATCATCAGCGGATCGGTGATCTGGCGGGCCTTTAGTTCAGACCGGATGGAGCGGACCATGGTGTCCAGCAGGGCGTTGACGTCGGTGATGTCGGGCATGATTTATTATGTCGTGTGTTGATCCAGCCAGCTCTGAAGTATGAGGCTGGCAGCAATTTTGTCGATATCTTTCTTATCCGGACGCCGTTTACCCTGGTCTTGCCACAGGCCTGCGGCCTCGTCTGAACTGAGTCGTTCATCCATCCATTCGACGGGCAGATTGTAGCGCCCTTTCAGTTGATTACCAAAGCGTTTGGCGCGCTGGGTCATGGGCTGTTCGCAGCCATCCATGTGCAGGGGCAGGCCGACGATGAGCCGGTCCGGTTGCCATTCCCTTATTAATGCTTCGATCCCGATCCAGTCGGGTTGCTGTTTGACGGCATTGAGGGTGGTCAGTGGTCGCACTGTACCGGTCAGGGTCTGGCCGATGGCGATGCCGATGCGTTTTTCCCCGAAGTCAAAGCCGAGCAGGGTCAGGGCCCGTTGTTCAGGCATGACCTATTTCATTGGAGAGTTGATTGATATCCACCCCCAGCAATCTGGCCGAGGCGTTCCAGCGTTGCTCGATGGAGGTATCAAAAATAATCGAGGTTTCGGCCGGGCCGTTGAGCCAGGCATTGCTGGCCAGTTCCTGTTCCAGCTGGCCCTCGCCCCAGCCGGCATAGCCGAGGGCGATGATATATTTGTCCGGCCCTTTACCATGGGCAATGGCCTCGATGATGTCCTGTGACATGGTCAGGGTGATATTCGGGGCGATCGACAAAGAGGCCTCCCATTCACCAAACGGTTTATGCAGGACAAAGCCCCGGTCGGTTTGTACCGGACCACCCTGGTAGATCGGAATTTCGCCCAGGGCGATGTCATAGTCGCTGATATTGAGGTGATTGAACAATTCCCCCATACCCATGTCCAGCGGTCGGTTGATCACCAGCCCCATGGCGCCTTGCGGGTTGTGGTCGCACATATAGGTCACGGTGTGGTGAAAATTCGGGTCGGCCAGGGCGGGCATGGCGATCAGAAAATGATTGGTGAGGTCGGCGTCGGGGACGTGCAAGGTCATGTGATTAGTATCGGGCAGCCGGCCCGGTGAGACAAGGGGCGGGTACAAATTGTTGCGACTCAACCGCCGCTCATGATCAGGCCTTCTTCATTTCTGAATTGCCAGACGCGCGGGATATGTAACACATCGGTGTTGTTGAGGATATCCTTGGGCAAGGGTGAAAAGGGCGAGGCCATGCGCACGATGCGCTGCGCGGCCCGATCCAGCACGGCGTGGCCGGAGGAACGCAGCACCTTGATCGAGTGCAGACTGCCATCGGGTTTGATCGCCACATCCAGCAACAGGCTGCCGCTGATCTTTTGTTGCAGGGCGCCTTTGGGGTAATTCATATTACCGATCTTTTCCACCTTGGCGCGCCAGGCGTCGAGGTAGTTGGCATACTGGTATTTTTTGGCATTGGCGCCGGACACATAGGTGTGACGCGGTTCCTTGCGGAAGGATTGCTTGAGTTTATTGATCTCGGCGCTGAGTCGGGCGATCTCACTGCTGCGCTCAAACAGCTGCGCGGCCGTGACCGTATCGGTCTGGTGGGGCAGGGGGATCTTTTCCGGCCGGCTGTAGAGTCGGCTGCGGCTATCGGTGACCGTCAACGCCTCGCGCTGGTATTTTTCCTTGTCGGCCGGTGGTGGGGACATCTCCTGCGGGGTGGCGGGGGCAAAGCCCTTGTCGGGGGTCGGCAGAGGATTGGAAAAGGGGCTGCTGGCGCGGACCTTTTGATCGGTCGTGCCGCTGCCCAGCTGATTGGCCTGCGCCAGATAATCGGCCTTGTCGGGTTGCTCGTCGCTCTGGCTGTGGACCAGGGTGATCTCCATGGTGTCGAGCTGTTTGGGTTTGTGCAGGTCTTCCAGATTAAAGCTCACGCCGAGGATGACAATGGCGTGCAGGGCCATGGCAAAAAACAGCATGACCCCCATGCGGTCATTGTGACCGACATTATAACGGCGGGGTAAATGGGTAATCAGGGTGCTCATGCGGCTGGCGTAT
>JAHEDB010000098.1:2385-7281 GCA_024641465.1 Chromatiales bacterium
GGTCAATTTTTCAGAGTATGGCAAAAGTCACGGGCCTGGGAAATATTCAAACGCAAAAGTCGTGCCCTATTTTGCTTTACTGACTTGCAGGCTGGCCGGTGGTTCGATGAAGCTGACCCTGGCCTGCATTTCCGGTGTGATGTAGATCTTGCCCTGTTCGTCCACCAGCATCACGGTGCTGATGCCCATTTGCCGGGCGATGCGTTGCCAGTCCTTCGGTCCGGCGACGAACAGCGCGGTGGCGGCGGCATCGGCGGTCGTGGCATCGGGACAGATCACGGTGACCGAACTCGAACCGGCGGCCGGATAGCCGGTGCGGGGGTCAATGATGTGGTGGTAGCGGTGGCCCTGGTAATCATAAAACCGCTCATAGTTGCCCGAGGTAAACACGCTCTCGCCATCCAGTGCCTCGACCATTGCCAGCACGGCCCCTTTCTTACGCGGGTCCTGAATACCGACCTTCCACGGCCGGTCACCGTGTCGGCCGATGGCCTTCAGGTCACCGCCGGCATTGACGATGGCGTTGTTGATGCCGCGGTGTTTTAACAGGGTGATGATCTGATCCACCCCATAGCCCTTGGCGACACCGCCCAGATCGAGTTTGACGTGGGGGTTGCGGCTTTGCATGCGCACATCATTGATGGTGATGTCAGCCATGCGCGGATTCTGCGCCACCAGGCTGCGGATTTTGTCGGCCGGTGGTGGTGGTCCATGCGGCAGGTCGTCACTGTGAAAACCCCACAGTCCGATCAATTCACTAATCGCCGGATTGAACAGGTGATCGCTGGCGATGGCCAACTCCCTGGCCCGGATGATGGGGCCGAGGACTGAAGGATTGGCGGAAAAGGGGGCGGTGGTTTGCAGCAATTCATTGATGCGGCTCATCGGGCCGGGTTGCCAGGCGTGCCAGGCGTTATGCATGAATTTAAGGTCTTTCTCGACCTCCTTGATGACCTCGTTGGCCTTGTCCTTTTCGACCCCCCAGAAGGTGATTTCGATGAGGGTGCCAAAACTCAACAGGGTGGTGCGATACTCTGTGGGTGCGGGCTGACAGCCGAGCAGCAGGCCGGCAAACAGGGCAAGCACGAATGGTGTTTTACGTAAGGCGGGCATAGGGGGAACCTTATTTTCCGAGGCGGGTTTCTAGACGATCGAATAATTGGGCGCTGATATTGAGTCCGTAAAACTTATCCAGTTCCCGGATACAGGTCGGGCTGGTGACATTGATCTCGGTGAGATAGTCACCGATCACATCGATGCCGACAAACAGCAAGCCTTTTTCATGCAGGGTCGGTCCGACCTGCTGACAGATCCAGCGATCCCGTTCGGACAATTCCATTCCCACTCCCTCGCCACCGACGGCCAGGTTGGCGCGGGTCTCGCCCTTGGCGGGGATGCGCGCCAGGGCATAGGGAATAGTCTCACCGTCGATGAGCAGGATGCGTTTGTCACCATAACTGATCTCGGGGATATAGCGTTGCGCCATGATCAGCCGTCGGCCATGATTGGTCAGGGTTTCAATAATGACATTGACATTGGCATCCTCTTCCCTGACCCGGAAAATAGACGTGCCGCCCATGCCCTCCAGGGGTTTGAGAATAATGTCTCGCTGTTGTATGAGAAAGTCGCGTAGCTGCGCCTTATTGCAACTGACCAGGGTCGGCGGGGTGCACTGCGGAAATTGCAGGGTAAAGAGTTTTTCATTGGCATCGCGCAGGCTTTGCGGTTTGTTGACCACCAGCACACCGCGTTGTTCGGCCAGCTCCAGCAGGTAGGTGGTAAAGATGTAATCCATATCGAAGGGTGGGTCCTTGCGCATCAAGATGATATCCAGATCCGCCAGTGGACCGATTTGTGGCTCACCCAACTGATACCAGTTTTGCGGATCGGCCTTGACCGAGAGGGGACGCATGCGCGCCAGGGGCTGGTTATCGAGTACCAGCAGATCCGGCTGTTCCATGTAGTAAAGTTCGTAACCACGGGCCTGTGCCTCGAGCAGCATCGCCAGGCTACTGTCCTTCTTATAATTAATGGATCCAATCGGATCCATGATCACACCAAGTTTGATTGTCATAGTCACACGTTAACGGTTTCGGCTTTTACCTGACAAGGGGGTATACTAACTGCGAGTGATTATTAATAGCATTAGTATAATTGTGGAATGGAGAATAATACCTTTCACGTCATGGATTCTCATGTAAAATACATCATTACTAAAAGTATGGTGAAGAATTGCTCAGACATCCGCATTAAATAGTAGTGCTGATCGACAGGTGCATTATAATGGCCGGGTTTAATATAAGGCTGGACAGCGGCTACCGTATCCAATTATTGTATATAATATGGGTACTTAGCGGGGGTTTTTCGAATAAATATTAGATATTAGGCTAATATTTAATGTAAATCATATAGTTAGTGGTTGAATGAATACTCAGGTATGGAACTCGCAGAGCAGGCAATGACAGATTTTTATGACGGGCTGAAGGTAATGGTCATTGATGACAGCAAGACCATTCGCCGCACGGCCGAGACCTTGCTGAAAAAAATGGGCTGTGAGGTCATCACGGCGACCGATGGGTTTGAGGCCCTGGCGAAGATTGCCGACCAGCGACCGAATATTATTTTCGTCGATATCATGATGCCCAGACTGGATGGTTATCAGACTACCGCCCTGATCAAGAACAACAAATTATTCAAAAAGACGCCGGTGATTATGTTATCCAGCAAGGATGGTCTGTTTGACCGGGCACGGGGACGGATTGTTGGTTCCGAACAGTATTTGACCAAGCCGTTTACCAAAGAAGAATTGCTGGGGGCAATTAAAAAACATGTCACACGCTAATAAAGTGGCAGCTAACAATAAGACATTGGCGCCGGTTGTGCGTACCACAATGTCACTGGATAGACTTGCGAGGAGCATGAAATGGCGCGCGTATTGATCGTTGATGATTCGCCCACAGAGGTACACGTTTTAAAGACCATCCTGGAAGACCACGGTCATCAGGTGAGTTCGGCGGATAATGCCGAAGAAGGTATCGCCCTTGCCAAGAAGCAAAAACCGGATCTGATTTTGATGGATGTGGTGATGCCGGGGATGAACGGTTTTCAGGCCACCCGGGCCTTGACCAAGGATGCAGAAACCTCATCCATACCGATCATCATCGTCACCACCAAGGACCAGGAAACGGATCGGGTGTGGGGACTGCGGCAAGGTGCAAAAGATTATATATCCAAACCAGTGATGGCCGATGAGCTGGTGAAAAAGATCAAGACGATCCTCGGGAGATAATGGCAAGTGGCAGCCGTGGCGGAAACCAACCCACTTTTTGACCTGTTACGTGACATCGAGTCACGCAGCCGCAGCAAGGCCCTGGGACTGCCCCAGCAGGGCGAATTGCGGCAAAGCTGGTCGGGTATCGGTTTTCGCATGGGCGATGTGCGCCTGGTGGCGCCATTTGGTGAAGTCAGTGAAATACTGACCTTGCCTTCCCTGACCAGGGTGCCGAGTGCCCGGCCATGGGTGATGGGACTGGCCAATGTACGCGGTACCCTGTTGCCGATCCTCGACCTGGGCATGTTTATCGAGGGTAAAAAGACCCTGCTCCACTCCCGTACCCGCCTGATGGTGGTCAACCAGAAGGGCGTAATGGCCGGCGTGGTGGTCGATGAAGTTTTTGGTTTACGGCATTTTTTCGAGGAGGAGCACACGGACATGTTCCCCCAGATATCGCAACAGCTGATGGACTATCTCGGTGGGGCTTACCAGCAGAATGAAAGCTACTGGGGTGTCTTCAGTATGTTGCAACTATGTCAGGATCCACAGTTTGCTGAAGTGGCATCACGGGCATAAACAATAAATATAACAAAACAAACACGACGACGCGTCAATAAGATTTGTTTTGCAGGGTGACCTGGTGAGCCAGGTGTAATGAAGGTATCAGGAGCGGAGTCATGAAATTATCAGGTAAAGCGTTGTTCGGTGACATGCCATTGGGTCGTACCATGGTACTGGTTATCGTGCTATTAATTGTGTCCGTGTTGGCGATGGGTATCTACTTCGGTCTGAGCGCGATCCAGGATGACAAGGATAAGACCTATATTTCCAGAATCGGTGATCAACAGGTTCTCTCGCAGGAAATAGCCAAGCTGGCCTCGCAGGCGGCGCGCGGTGACACGGCGGCATTTAACCTGCTGCAACGGGCGCGTGACAAGTTTGAAGAAATTCTGAATTATCAGAAACAGGAAACCCCGGAACTGGCCAAAGGCGAGATGGGCTCACTGCATGATCTCGATGCGATGTGGGCAAAGTATCGCAACAATGTCGACACGATTCTCAAACGCCGCGACGTGGTTTCTTCGATGCGTTCCTATATCACCGGTATCAACGAGCAGATCCCGACGCTGCTGGCGCTGTCGGATGAGGTCGTCGCGAGTATGGCGCAACAGGGCGCCAAACCGGATCAGGTGTATATCGCCACCCGCCAGTTGATGTTGATGCAGCGTATCTCCAGTAACGTGAGTCGCGTGTTGGACGGTGGTGAAGGTGCGGTAACCGCCGCCGACCGTTTCGGTCGTGACGCCGCGCTGTTCGGTCGAGTGATTCAGGACATGCTGGCGGGTAACGCCCGTCTGCGCATCCAGAAGCTATCCGCCCCCGGCGCCCGCGCCAAACTGGAAGAGGTCTCCAAACAGTTTGCCGAGATTCGTAATCAGGTCGGCGCGATCCTCGAGCGTTCACCGGAAATGTTCCAGGTATCCGGCGCGGCAGACGAGGTACTCGCCACCTCGGAATCCCTGCTGAAGAAGATCTCCGATGTATTCGCTGCGTATGAAAAGACCACCAAGGGCCGCTTCATGCCGGTACTGGCGAATATTTTCGGTATGTCGTCCCTGCTG
>JAHEDB010000099.1 GCA_024641465.1 Chromatiales bacterium
CAGGTCGATGCAATGGATTTTCCGCAGCAGATATTTGCCGGGGGGAAAAAACGCATTATCGTCGGAGAGGGTTCACCACTGAAATTACTCACACCGGTGAAGTATCTGGACATTGAACTCGATGCCGGGGCGGTGCTGACCGAGCCGCTGAACAGCGCCCATCGTGGTGTGGTGTATATCGTCAGTGGTGAACTTGAACTCAATGGCCATAAACTGGCGGCTGGTCAGGCCTGCTTTATATCCGGCCTGGACGAGCTGGCTATCAAGGCCATAAAGGCCTCGCGCCTGATGTTGTGCCTTGGTCAGCCGCATGGCGAACCGATTCGTCAATACGGCCCGTATGTCGATTAGTTAATCACCAAGCCTGATATTTTCCTTATACTCCGGTCATGCTCGATGGCATTGCGAATAAACCGGGGACCTACCTGCTGATCTTTAAGTGTGATCAGACATCACTTATCCCTGTCGGCCGGTTCGGCGAGATTAATCTGGTCCCGGGTTATTATTTTTATGTCGGCAGCGCCTTTGGCCCCGGCGGGGTGCGGGCCAGGGTGCGGCATCACCATGGCGTCAGCACAAAACCGCACTGGCATCTGGACTATATTCGACCATCGCTCCTGTTAAAGGAGGTCTGGTATAGTACCGATGCGATCCGCTATGAGCATGATTGGGCCACTTACCTTGATGAAACATTACACATGCAGGCGCCTGTGCCGGGCCTGGGTGCGTCGGACTGTCGGTGTCACAGCCATTTTTACTATACTGACGCCATGCCGGGGCAATCATCTATACTCAATGCGCTGAACAAAAACAATAAACGTCTGAATATATCGAGAGTTGAAATCATATGAAGAGCTTGTGGAGCCAGGAAGAAGCGCAACAATGTCAGGATGAACTGGACCTGCGGGTCTATAGTTCGCGTCTGCTGGGGCGGGACAAGACCCTGGTGTTGCACGGCGGGGGTAATACCTCGGTCAAGATCCGCGAAAAAAACATTCTCGGCGAGGAACAGGATATTTTATATGTGAAGGGCAGCGGCTGGGACCTGGAGTTTATCGAGCGACCCGGCTTTGCACCGGTGCGCATGGCGCATCTGCTGGCGCTGGCCAGGCTCAGGGAGCTGACCGATTCGCAAATGGTCAATGAGCTGAAGACTCACATGACCGTCGCCTCGGCGCCGACGCCGTCGGTCGAGGCGATCCTGCATGCGATCCTGCCGTATAAATATGTCGACCACACCCACGCCGATGCAGTGGTGACGATCACCAATACCCCGAATGGACTAAACAGCATCAGGGATATCTACGGCGACAAGGTCGTCGTCCTGCCCTATTGCATGCCGGGCTTTGATCTGGCCAGGCTCTGCGCGGAAGAGTTTCCCAAACAGGTGAAGGATGAAACCATCGGCATGGTGTTAATGAACCATGGGATCTTTTCCTTTGGCGACAATGCGCAGGAATCTTATGAGCGAATGATCAAACTGGTCGATATGGCCGAGAATTACATCAAGCAACAGAAGGCCTGGACCCTGTTGCACACCAATCAGGAAATTGATCCACATAAGAGCCGCTACAAAGACATCGCGCAGTTGCGCAAGGACCTGTCCCTCAAGTCGGGTAGACCGATGCTGGTCCATTTTAATGCCGGGTTGAAGAACCTGGACTTTATCCATCGTGAAGATATCGGTGATATCTCGCAGGAAGGACCCGCCACCCCGGATCATGTGATACGCACCAAGCGCCTGCCCATGCTCGGGCTGGATCTCGATAGTTATATTGAAGACTATCAGGATTATTTCAACAGCCATGCTAGCAGTAGTAAGCAGGCCGTGACCATGCTTGATCCAACACCGAGGGTCATTCTCGATCACGAACTAGGCGTGGGTACGGTCGGCGCCACAGCAAAAGACGCCGCGATCGTGGCGGATATCTATGACCACACGATCGACATCATCCTGCGCGCCACGGCGCTGGGGGAATACCGGGCCTTGCCGGCGCAGGATATCTTTGATGTGGAATACTGGGAGCTGGAACAGGCCAAGTTAAAAAAGAGCGGTGGCGGTCCCGTGTTCGCAGGACAGGTGGCCCTGGTCACCGGCGCGGCATCGGGTATCGGCCTGGCCTGCGTCAAGGCGTTGCGGGCGCGGGGCGCGGCGGTGATTGGCCTGGATATCGACAGCAAGGTAGAGGGCGTGTTGCAAGGCCCGGATTACCTGGGACTGACCTGTGACGTCAGCATCCAGCAGCATATCGTGCGCGCGCTGGATAAGGGTGTCAGGCGCTTCGGTGGTGTGGACATGCTGGTATTGAACGCCGGTATCTTTCCCCGCAGCCGTCCCATCAGTGAACTCAGCAGCGAGGCCTGGCAGGAGGTCATGCAGATCAATCTGAACGCGAATTTGATGATCATGCGCGAGACCTATCCCCTCTTGAAACTGGCGCCGCAAGGCGGGCGGGTGGTGATGATGGCGTCGAAAAATGTCCCCGCCCCCGGTCCCGGTGCGGCGGCCTACTCGGTATCCAAGGCGGGGATCACCCAACTGGCCCGTGTCGCGGCACTGGAATGGGGGGCGGACAACATCCGCATCAACACCCTGCACCCGGACGCCGTGTTTGATACGGCGATCTGGACGGAGGAGGTCCTCAAATCCAGGGCGGAATCTTACGGCATGACTGTGGCGGAGTATAAGCGCAAGAATATTCTCAAGACCGAGGTCAGCAGCCATGACGTCGCCGAACTGGCGGCGGAGATGTGCGGCCCGCTGTTTGCCAAGACCACCGGTGCGCAACTGCCGGTGGATGGCGGCAATGATCGTGTTATTTAACAAGGTAAAAATACCATGCTGAAACTGCTCGACAGAAAATTACTCGACACACTGATAACGGAAGCGACGGGCTTGCCGCGTCGCCGCAAGAATCTCAATCTGCATCAATCACTGGATGACCCGGCGCAAAAGCTATTCAACGCCATGCAGGCCGACAGTTATGTCCGGCCCCACCGCCACCCGGAGCCGGAGAAGACCGAATTGTTTATCGCGGTGCGTGGCCGTTTTGCCGCCCTGATCTTTGATGAGCAGGGTATCGTGACGGACCGCATCGAGTTCGCGCCGGGTGGTGAGGTGTTTGGCGCGGAGATTAAACCGAATACCTGGCACACGGTGATCGCCCTGGAAGACGGTTCGGTGTTCTTCGAGGTCAAACAGGGACCGTATGCGCCTTTATCCGACAAGGATTTTGCTGGCTGGGCCCCGGCGGAAAATACCCCGGGCGTGAGTCACTATATGCAGTGGTTGCGCCAGGCAACACCCGGCCAGCAATCAGCCCCGGTTGCGCTCTGAGTCGACGAGGGTTTTGACCTCGCCGCGCAGGATGGCCTTGCTGACGGCACCCGGAATGTTCTTGCTACCGAGTTTTTCCCTGGCATTCTTTAGATGATAGTTCACGGTATGGGACGACAGTCCGAGCTGTTGCGCGATTTGTTGCGGCGTCGCCCCGTCACTGGCCAGTAACAGGCACTGCCTTTCCCTGAAGGCCAGGTAGGGCTGATTGCTTTTCAATTCGGATTCGAGCAGGCGCAGGATGGCATCGCCTGCTTCATGGGCGAAACGATGGCCGCGCACCATTATATCCATTACGTACTGTTCGTTATCTTCCCGTGTCCTGGTCGTGGCGATATGCAGGAAGGCAAATTTACCCATGGGGTAATGCACCGGAAAACTGATCGATACCCCTTTCAGGGATGATTTTCTGATGGGCTTGAGCAGGGGGGAATTCAATGGTGAGTCAGACGGAAAATCACCGGCGATAATCGGGCTGGTGGTATTCATGCAGTTCTGGGTAATGGTCTCAATCTGCCGTTGCCGGTTTCGGACAAACTTGCCCAGACCGCCCAGCGTGCAGGTTGGCGCCGACAGCATGCTGGTAAAAATGGTGCCGAACAAAAGATAATTATCCACATCGACGGACTGACAAAATGACTTGCAGCCATGCTCAATCTGCTCTCTTGATGTAGATTGTTGTAGTTGTAAAATGAGGCTGTCTGGATTGCTTGAAATATTCACTAAAACGTACCGTTGGACAACCAATGAGTCCCTGTGCATATGGATGTTATCACAGCCTATCCACATGTACAGGGTTTAGTCGTGCGAGTTAAGCTGCTTTTTGGTTTACATTATATTCAAATGCCGCCTTACGATATCGATCGTTAATGTCCATCCAGCACGCAACCGTGGTTATCTTGCCAATCTTTTGTGAAACCCCATCGCCAAACCTGCGCATGGGGAATCCTGCACGCATAAACATTCGTTCCACTGCTGCGCTTACCACGGTGACATAGGCGGAAATACCCTGTCTGGTCGCAAAATGGTAAGTCTGTTGAAACATTTTGAATGACAGGTCACTCATCACCGCCTGCGATCGATTGTCTTTGTTATTGGATGTAACGGCAAAGCGGCTTAATTCCCATATGTCGTTTTGACTGGGCACATCTTCTCCCCGGAGTAACTGGGGGAAGGTATTGCTTAACATATAGGGGCCGGTAGTGGGTAGTATGCGCCAGCAGGCCTCAACCTGATTGTTTTCATCCAGGGCGATCATGTGGTAAGGGTTTAATGTGTCAAACTCGTCATATTCCATGCCCTGAATACTGTTCACATCCCACTGTAGACGGTCATGAAATATTTTATGCCGGAATCTGAACATGTTGTACAGTGTGTCATGATTATAAATGAGTTCATCTGCCTTTCCGAAATAGATAGTCATTGAATAACCCCCTGCGGTGTTGGTTGTCGTCAGGGAGTAGTTAAACCGTGATGGGAGTTGTTGGTAAGCTGTGAAATTTGACAGCTTGAAATCCGTATAAAACTATTATTCTGTTCTCGGCAGGTTAAATTATTGCCTTTTCTAGATCGCCGGTTGGATATGTCCCAGTGATATTGCACGGGCCACGGCATGCTGCTTGTTTACTACATTGAGTTTCTTGATCGCATTATTGATATGAAATCCGACCGTTCGCTCCGAGATATTCAATATCTGTGATATTTCCCAGGAGGTCTTGCCTTCCGTCGTCCAGAGCAGGCATTCCTTTTCCCGGCTGGTCAATTGCGAGTTTAGTTTTGCGACCAGGCTGTTATCCGGGACGCGTACGATGGCCTCGTGGACATAGCTGACAAACAGATTGCCGATAGCCATAGTTTGCTGGATATGCTCACGGGAATGGTCCGCCAACTGGTTGATGGCCATACTGAACATGGCTGTCTCGCCATGGATGCAATGCACGGGAAAACTGATGCCGTTGCGCAGGCCCAGGCTGCCGGCCTCGGCAAACAGCTGGTCCACCGACCGATTTTCCTTGCATTGGGTATTGACGATATGTTCCCAATAGATGGGCGTGGTTTTGGAAAAACAGTGCGAAACGGTCGGGTCGATGCGCAGGTAGTCCTGTTCGACATAATGATCGCGCCACTCCTGTGGATAACCGTTGATGAATATATAGTTAGGCGTTACCAGTGAGGTGGGAACCCGTGCGGCATAGATGAAATTATCAAAGCCATAATAATGACAGAAGGCCATACACACCGCATGGATATCATGGTAATTTTGGGCGGTGTTTAAACGATTAATAAATTCAAAAAGTTTAAGGTTTTGCAAATTACACCCGCTTGCTTGAGTACGGCCAGATAATTAGTCTAACCTTGATAACAGTGTAGACGGTAAGTTATTTTGAGAAAACTTGGAAATAAAGTGATTTTTATTAAACACGGGATCAGCTTGGGATATAACGCCACCAGGCTCGATATTATTAATATATGGTCATGAAAACACTCCCCAAACTGGTCGCCCACCGCGGCTATACCCTGCACTACCCCGAGAACACCCTGCTCGGCCTGGAGGCGGCGATCCAGGCCGGTGCGGAATTTCTTGAAGTCGATATCCAGCTTAGCAAGGATCTGGTGCCGTTTGTGTTTCATGATCGTAGCCTCGAACGTCTGTGCGGACAAAAGGGGGCGCTGCACGATTATTCCGCCACCGAGCTGAATGAATTCCGCGCTTCCGATCCACAACGCTTTAGCTATAAGTTTGTCGATAATCCCCTGACGACTTTGATCGGCCTGGTCGGCCTCATGCAACGTTACCCAAAGGTGACGGTTTTTATCGAGTTAAAACGCAGCAGCCTGGAAAAATTCGGCAATGAGCTGATGGTCAAACAGGTCCTGTCAAACCTGGAGGCGGTAAAGTCACAATGCGTCATCATCTCGTATAACATCGAGGCGCTGGCGCATGTGCGTGAAAAGTATCACTGGCCGGTAGGTGCCGTGGTCGATGACTGGCAGGAGCGCAACAGCAAGGCCATCGTCGATCTGAATCCCCAATACCTGTTTTGTGATCTGGAAACACTACCGAAGAAAGGCCAGATTAAATTCTATGCCAGTCGACTCGCCGTGTTTGAATGCACCGACCCGGCGGTGGCCATGGACCTGCATCGCCGCGGGGTGGAGTTTGTCGAGACCTTTGCCATCGGTGAAATGCACAAACAAATACACACGATGACTGATAAATGAGCCTGGATGTCGATGTCGCCGTCATCGGTGGTGGTATCCAGGGGGTAGGTGTGGCTCAGGCGGCCGCGGCAGCGGGTTACCGTGTCGCCCTGTTCGAACAACAACAACTCGCCGCGGGTACTTCAAGCCGTTCCAGCAAATTGATCCATGGCGGTTTGCGTTATCTGGAAAGCGGCCAGTTTGGTCTGGTCAGAAAGGCGCTCAAGGAGCGGGCCCTGTTGCTGCGGTTGGCGCCGGAACTGGTCAGACTGGTGCCGTTTTATATTCCCATCTATGCCCAGACCAGCCGCCGCGCCTGGCAGATCCGCGCCGGCCTGTCACTGTACGCCGCGCTGGGCAGTTTTTCCCATCAGGCGCGTTTTAAAACTATTTCACCGGCGGCGTATGGACAACTGCCACTAAAAGAAACCGCCGCCCTGCAGGCCGTTTTTCAATACTGGGATGCGCAGACCGATGATCGCGCCCTGACCATGGCGGTGATGCAATCGGCCATGCAACTTGGGGCTGAACTGGTATGCCCTGCAAAGATTGTCAAACTACAACATTTATCAGATGGTTTTGTGCTGAGTTATGTCCAGGATGGGCAACAACGCGAGTGTCGCAGCCGGGTGGTGATCAATGCCGCCGGTCCGTGGGTGAATGAGGTGCTTGGCTTGCTGAGACCATCGATCCCCTCGCTGGCCATGGACCTGGTGCAGGGGGCGCATATTATTCTCGCCG
>JAHEDB010000566.1 GCA_024641465.1 Chromatiales bacterium
GTACAACTGTGGCTGTCATTGCCGGGAAATGCCTTGAGCAATTCATAGTCCTGCAAAATCAGATACTCACCGGCCAGCCGCGACAACAGGGTGGCATTCACCGAGTGGGGGTGCAGGATAGCCCGGGCGGAGGGAAAGCGGTTATAGATCTGGATATGCAGGCCGGTCTCGGCCGAGGAGCGGCGTCCGTCGAGTGAGCGGCCGGTGGCATCGACCCGCATGATATCGTCCTTCGTCATCCGGCCCTTGTGTCGACCGGAGACAGTGATGGCGATCTCACCATTGGTCAGGCGGGCGGAAAAATTGCCACTGGTGGCCGGCACCATGCCCTGGGCATACAGGCTCTGGCCGGCGGCAATCAACTCGGCCGAGCGGCTGGCAAACTCATTATCATTCTGATCCGGCATAACGGCCCCCAGGGAAAAAGTCACCGTATCCTATCAGCTTGTCGGTATGAGGTTAAGCCTTGCCGGGCGTTGATCGATGCAACTTTTGCACGCTTATCGCCTGTCTGCCAGCCAACAGGCCTTGCTCCGGCCCAGGTGGCAGGGCCAGTGGGAATGATATTGCTACTGATGTTTAATATAGACCGGTATTACTTCGCCGACGTAAGCGTCATAACTCCAGATGCGGTTTTTACCGAGGGCCTTGGCGTTGTAACAGGCGACATCCGCAGCTTGCAGGACATCGACCGTGGTGCCACTCATGACATTGATCGACACCATACCGATACTGACGCCGACCCGATGGCTGGCACCACGCCAGTCAAACTTGAAGGCATTGACCTTGCGCCGGATGTTTTCTGCGATATCGCGTCCTTGTCGGATATCGCAGCTGTTGAGTAATACACCGAATTCATCCCCGCCGAGACGGGCAATGACGTCACTGCGGCGAACGCAGGTCTCCATTTCAGTGGCAATCCTCTGTAATAGGGCATCGCCGGCCGAATGGCCGCTTATATCGTTGACGGTTTTGAATTCATCCAGGTCAAGATACAAAAGGATATGTTCATTGTCGTATCGAGTGGCATTATCAACAAATTCCTGCAGATGTGTTTCAAACTCCAGCCGGTTGGCTAGTCCGGTGAGGGGATCGTGTCTGACTTGCCAGGATAATTGCCGCTCAATCGTGCGCGCGTGGGTCATGTCACGAAATACAACCACCTTGCCAATCAATCTGTTCTGCTTGCTGAATATCGGCGAGGTATTGTCCTCAATAATATATTCCGACCCATTATGCGTTTTCAGCACGCTGAATCGTTGCATCCCCACCACCTGGGCATCCAGTTGACTCGCCCAGGCCGGATGCTGGATCGGTTCACCGGTATCTTCCCTGACGGTTTGATAGATCTCGGACAGGGGACGCCCCTTTGCCTGCTCATTTGAACAGGCGGTCATGTGTTCGGCAACCGGATTGAGGTAGGTCACAATAGAATTTTCATCGACGGTAATGACCGCATCACCAATCGATTTGAGCGTGACCTCAAGTTGCTCCTTTTCACTGGAAAGGGCATGTTCCGCCGTGCTGATACGCGTGATAACAAATCTGACGATCATAATAAATATCATGATCGCCGCCACACCCAACAGGATGATCGACCAGTAGGTATGTTTATACTCCGTATGGATTTGTCTGAGCGATTCATCCCTGGCCGTTCTTGCGGCATTCGCGATCTCGTTCAGTATCGCCAACAACTCGGTCTTCACCGGCAGATCATGTTCCATGAAGCGTTGCATATTCACATCCTCGCCATACACCAGGCTTTCCACTATCTGGTCCTGATTCGGCGCCATGCTCATAACAATGAGCTTGGACTGTTCCAGCAGCAGCCGCTCGGCCGATGACAGTTGCATGGATTCGAGGATACTCCGATTCTGGATGAAGACACCGGCCATGGCCTTGAAACGCATATATTCCGCATCTTTATCGAAGGCATCCTGCAAACGGGAAATGGCCAACATACTGATGGTGCGTTCACGGATGATGTTGTGCATGGTGGCCAGCAGCGAT
>JAHEDB010000003.1 GCA_024641465.1 Chromatiales bacterium
TTCCAGGTCATAAATGATCATGGTGTTTTCACTCGTATGGATTTGCCTGCCATTATACCGTATTTTGACATTTTAGTTATATGCGTAAGGTATTGTTTTATTGGATTAATTATTTAAGTGTGTGTGCCGACGCGGATTTGAGTGCCTGATAGCGCCGCAGATCCTCGCCTTCATCAAGGTCCCAGAGCGTCGCGATCGCCTGCCAGGCGAGACCTGCGGCGGTCATTTTCTGCGCGGTTTGAGCCAAAACACCTTGCGTGCCCCACTCAATGTCCTGAAACAGGCTCGCATCCACCTGCCGCAAGGCCAGTAATACATAGCCACCGTCTTCTGCCGGACCGATAACGGCATCCTTGCCGGTGATGAATGTCTCAATCGCCTGGACAACATAGTCTCTGCTCATTTCCGGGCAGTCCGTGCCAACGATGATCGTGCAGGCTGAATCACCGCCGGCCATGGCGTGATACATCCGTTCACCCAGATCAGCGCCCTGCTGCGTGTGCAAACTGAGTGGATAGTCTTGCGCCAGAGATTGAAACAACGGCTGATCCGTGTCAGGACTACACCACAGCTCGGTCGGGCAGAGTGGCTGCGTACATAAGGTCGCAACGCAATTCTGGATCAATTCCCGCTGCAGATTGGCCGCGCCCTGCTCGCCCAGCATGGGTATCAAGCGGGTCTTGCACTTACCTGCCTGTGGTGCGCGGGTGAAAATGATGAGTCGTGCATCGGGGTAAGGCGTCGCGATCATCTGCGAGAATAGATCCGTGCCAGGGATTCGGCGGGGGTGCCCAGAAAATAGGCCAGGCGCAGATACCACATCAACAGGATGGTGCGTAAGATGCCATTTTGTTCCCAGCGACGACTCGAGGTAACGGCCTTCAAGCGAATACAGGCAGGTCGTGACAGGTGCAATAGCTTACCGCTCAGACTGACATCTTCCATCAGGGCGATCGCGGCATAGCCATGCACTCGATGAAAAACATCGCGCCGGACAAAGATGGCCTGATCGCCGGTGGCGATACCGGTCAAGCGGGAGCGCAGATTCATCATCATACCCACCACCCACAGCAGCGGATGATGGCCGGATAAGCGAATATCGAATCGTCCCCACACCCTGCCGCTTCGCTTGATCGCCTTGATCATGGCCTCGATGGCATTATCCGGCAATCGGGTATCGGCGTGCAGGAACAACAGAATATTACCGTGTGCCTGTGCGGCACCGCTGTTCATTTGTACGGCACGCCCAGTTGGACTGATCAGTAGTTTATCGCACAAGGGTCCGGCCAGTTCGGCGGTAGCATCCCGGCTTTGACCATCGACTACGATGACCTCATGCCCTCGTTTGCGCCAGGTTTGTAAGGCTTGCAGGGTCGGCAGGATGTTCGCCGCCTCGTTTAACACGGGGATAATGATCGATACCCGGTAATCCAGTAACTGCATGCTGCGATCGTCCTCAACTCAACGCGCCGCCGCAACTGCTGCCCTGCCCGGCCGTACAGCCATAACAATGGTCGGCAATGACGATCGGCAAACCGGTCAATTGTTGGGTATTGATGTCTTTGATATGGCTACGCGGTTTTATGCCGATTCGGGCAGGTAGATCGAGTAACTGGTTAAAATCACAATCATATAAATAGCCCTGCCAGTTGACGCTCAACAGGGAGCGGCACATCACGGTGTCGAGATTACCTGGCTGGTAGGCGCCCTTTAACAGCTGCATGTATTCTTCAAACTGCCCCTTCGAGATCAACTGACTGCCAAAGCGCATGATCGGCATATTGGTGATAGTGAACAGTTGATTAAAGTGAATATCGAAATGTTTTTGTAACTCACGTTTATAATCCGCCTCCAGTGCCTGCTGCGAGGGTGGCAAGTAGGGGCCGGTCGGGTTATAGACCAGATTCAGTCGCAGGCCGGAATCGTCAGCGCCATAACCGAGTTTATTCAGCGAGCGGATGGCCTGGATACTCTTCTGATAGACACCCTCGCCACGCTGGCCATTGACATTATCTTCAAGGTAACACGGCAGGGAGGCGAAGATCTCAACCCGGTGTTGCGCCAGAAAATCCGCCAGGTCTTGCTGGCCGTCTTCCAGTAAAATAGTCAGGTTGCAACGGTCCATGACATGCACACCACTCGCTACCGCCTGTTCTACCAGATATCGAAAATGCGGATTGAGTTCGGGGGCACCGCCTGTCAAATCAAGATGCTTGATCTCATTGTGGCGCATAAAGTGAATGATGTCGTCGACTGTTGCCCGATCCATCATTTCCTTGCGCTTTGGATTGGCATTGACATGGCAGTGCAGACACTGCTGGTTGCAGCGATAGCCGAGATTGACTTGCAGCGTCTCCAGTCGGCCGCGCCTAATCTGTGGGAAATCGGTTGCTTGTAATAAAGGCAGGGTAGCGTGCATGTTTAACTCTTGTATGTAGTATTCGTCGGTCGAGAATATTGCTTATCGTGGGTCAGCCTGCGGATAACCCGCGATTCATTCAACAGTGCCGGCAGGTCATAGCCCTGTTGTCGGCTGGTGGTAAGTGTCAGATATCGTAACTCTTCGTGCCGGTTATACAGCGTAAAATACTCACCGGGTTTAATCAAACCATCCGCATGACGCAGGCCCATGTCGAGATAATCCATCGCCGGTTGCAGTTTACAGCTTATCAACAACTGTCCGACGATCAGGTGATACAGGGCCAGCTTCCGTTTTGAACTGGCATAGTGTATTCCACGGGTCGGGCAGATCGTATTGCCAGCGTCCAGCCACCAGTCGGCAATCGTCTGCTGCATAATACCGCTAAACGAGGCACAACCTTGCTGACCGAGCCTTTCCAGGCGCTGTCGGGCATGCCGTGCAATGGCCTCAGCCGCCGGAGCAGAAAGCGGCGCGGCAAACCACTGTACCAATAAACTCGCGATCGGATAGTTAGTCACAGACATTCAAATTCTGAATAAGTTGTCACGCCGGTGGAATTCGGGTTAAATAACGGAACATTAACACTTCCTTATTTTCCCCATACCTGAGTTTAATACTATGAGAAATAGTTTGGCCTGGCTAGACAAAATATCCCTGCCCATCCTGGTAGTCGCGACGGCCCTGCTGGGCCTGGCGCCCTTCACCCCCGAGCCCCACGTATGGCAAAAGCTGACCATGCTGGCGGCCGGTAACCTGCATAAACCTATTGATATCTTTGATCTTTTTTTACATGGCACGCCGTGGGTGCTGCTTGCCCTGAAACTTGTCCGACTGCGTCTGGTCTCAAGCCCCAAGGCCGGTTAAGGCCGGCAACCCCAGGAGTACCGCGTGCCAACCCACCTCGTCTTTGTTTATAACGCCGACAGCGGTCTGTTTAACACCATTACCGACATTGCCCACAAGGTCATTTCACCCGGCACCTACTCCTGCCAGCTATGCAGCCTGACCCATTCGTATTTTAGCGTTAAGAAAGACTGGACGGGTTTTCTGGAGGGGCTGGATGCGGATCTTGAGTTCCTGCATCGCGATGAACTGAATGAGAAATACGCGGTTGCCGACATCACCCTGCCGGTGATCCTGATCAAACGTGACAGGCATCTGGCTACCTGGATCTCGACGGGGCAGATCAATGCCTGCCCCACGATCGAAGATCTGAAGACCCTGATCCGGGATCGGCTGCAACAAACCGTTTGACGTTAGTGCAACCTGAAGAAGCCGATAGTTTGCTTTAGCAACTTGGTTTCTTCGGCCATCGATTCAGAACTGGCCGACAACTCTTCCGAGGCCGAGGCCGCGTTCTGGGCGACCTTGTCGAGCTGACCGATGGCGAGATTGACCTGCTCCACCCCGGAGCGTTGTTCTTCCGAGGCGGCGGTGATCTCTTCCACCAGATGCGAGGTGCTCTGAATGGAAGGCACGATCTTGTCGAGCAATTCCCCCGCATGGTGCGCCACATCGACACTGTTATGCGCCAGCTCACTGATCTCCTGAGCCGAGGTCTGACTGCGTTCCGCCAGTTTACGGACTTCATCGGCCACTACCGCAAAGCCCTTGCCGTGTTCACCGGCCCGGGCGGCCTCAATGGCCGCATTCAGCGCCAGCAGATTGGTCTTGTAGGCAATATCCTCGATCAGTTTGATCTTGTTGGCGATATCGTTCATGGCGACCACGGTTTTCTTTACCGCCTCGCCACCCTGATTGGCCTCCTGCACGGCCTTTTTCGCCATATTGTTGGTCTGGGTGGCGTTCTCCGCATTCTGGTTGATCGAGGCGCTCATCTGTTCCAGCGAGGCGCTGGTCTCTTCGATACTGGCGGCCTGTTCAGAGGAATCCTGGCTGAGATTTTGCGCAGTACTGCTGACCTCGACCGATGAGGCGAAAATGGTATTGACACTCTTTTCCACTTCAAGCAGAACATTGTGCACCTTTTCCAGGAAGCCATTAAAGGCGCTGGCCGTGAGACCAAGTTCATCGTGACCGAAATCCGGCAGGCGATAGGTCAGATCACCATCGCCCTGGTGCAAGTCATTCGCCGCGGCCTGTAGCAGATTGAGCGGTTTAAGAATGCTGAGTGCGGTCAGGACCAGGACTGTCAGGATCACCGCTGAGATAATTAACACCAGCACCGTAGCCAGAATATTGATGTTTCTCTCTTTCGATGCGGCTTCGACTTCAATTTCCTCATTCAGTTTTTTAAATACCTCTTCTGTTTTATGCACGGCCTCGCGCATCTTGCCGGTCAGACCTTCTTTACTGCTCAAGCCCTTTTCCAGCGAGGCATCGCGTAAGGCCAGGAAATCGGATTTATACTTTTCCATCGCCTTGCTAATGGCCGTCTTTTTGTCGCCAGTCAGTTTTGCCTTATCCAGAGAGGTAAGTACCTTGGCGTAGTTCTTTTCAAACTCATTAATATATTTGAGATCGTCGCGCAACATAAAATCTTTTTCGTTACGCCGCAACATCAGCATGCCGGACAGGAGCTCATAGTTATTGACGGAATTGATCTCTTTTTCCGCGTGATGCACGGCATCACGCAGACTACCATACAGACCATCCTTGGGGGTCAAGCCGATCTTTTGCTGAATGCTGACGAGGTCGGAAAATACCTTGTGATAGTCAGACATGGCGCCACGCAAATCCGTGACATTCTTCTTATTGAAACCAAACTCAATTACGCGCGTATCGAGCCTGTCGATATTTCCCTGCATGACGGCATAATCTTTGTTAAACGAATCGCGATATTTGAGGTCATAACGGGCCAGGAAGTCCTTCTCCCTGCGTCTAAGCAGCAGCATTTTGGCCTCGAGGCGGGACACCAGGGTGCCAGTCTGCTTCAGATCGCTCACGGTGGACACCGAGTACATCAGCAGGCCGGCCAGGCCGGCCAGACCGAGGATAACCAGTGCGCCGATAATCATCAGGCGCAACTTTATTGTTAGCGATCCTGTGCTTAACATGTCATTTCTCCTTGGTAAAACAAAATCTGTACCCTATTGTCGGTTAAATCAAATGGATATTTAGAGCAGATTTAGTGTGGAATGGCCAGTTTATAAGTTTTTTTTCGTTGTTTTGGGTGGAGGTAACCTGAAAGGCTTGAAAAAATGCGGTAACGAAGAGCTGTTTAACTTCCCTTAACAATCAGCAACAGCGGCCGATAAGTAGACAAATAATTATTGATATACAAACAGACACATGCAATTGACCCCACAATTTGTCGAATGTGTTTTACCCCCGGCCTCGGCAGCGACGGGTAAGGCTACGCAGGTATTTTACCGGGATTCAAAGATCATCGGCTTTGGCCTGCGGGTAGCCAGTGGCGGGACAAAATCCTATATCCTGGAGCGGCGTATTCGCGGCAAGGTCAAACGTATCACCCTGGGCCACTGTCAGCAGCTCAGTTTCGATAAGGCAAAACGCCGTGCCCTACGCTTAATTGAGGAAATAGAACGGGAAAACGCCCCTAGAATCCACGGCAAGATCACCGATGAGCATATTACGTTACAACAGGCCTACAGCGAGTATTTGAATACACACCCGGAGCTGAGTCAGGCAACACTCGCAGATTATCAGCGCTCATTGCAGGGACCTCTAAAAGACTGGCAATCAACTGCCATCATGGAATTGACTGAAGAAAGAATATTACTTCGGCATGAGTTATATTCCGCCCGAAATCGTGCACGGTGTAATAACGCCATGCGTCTGCTACGAGCGGTCCTTAATCATGCCCGTTTGCACTTCATCAGCTCAGGGCATAAGCCTATAATTAGCCACAACCCGGTTGACGTCCTCAGCCAGCGTGGCTTGTGGTATCCACGGCAAAAAGTAATCAGACAACGCTGGATTTCACCAGATCAGCTTTATCACTGGTGGCAGGCTAGTTTTAAACTGCGCAGGACCGACACCAGGGAATATTTTCAGTTCCTGCTATTCACCGGCCTATCGCATTCAATCGCATCGAAACTGCGTTTTTCCTGTGTCGACTTTGTTAATAACCTGATCGTCCTGAATACAGACAGCAAAGATCAGGAACCAGTCAAGCTCCCTATTCCGGTTTATTTAACTCAAAAACTCATGGCGAGACGGCCAAACAAAGATGCTAGCTCACACTATGTTTTTTCTGGCCTGAAGAGTGACAAACCAATTAAAGACCCACGCATGGCAATCAAACAAATACAGAAACTTTCCGGCGTTTACTTCACACAAAAAATACTACAGCAAACCTTCATGCACTTTATCAATTCCGCCAACAAAAAAACGGGCCTGACAGGCAAGATAAAGACTCTCAACCACGAGATTAACGCCACTTTATCAGAAAAAGAAATAGCGCTATTACGTGAAACCCAGGAACGAATTCTTTTGTGCTGCGTACATGGCCAAGACATGATTTGACACCATGGCAATAATGGATGACATGCTACGCCTTATATTCCCGGGCCTGGCGAATCAGAACAGTCTATTGGAAATCAGGGTATCAAAGACCTGATCATCTTTATTAAAACATCTGTTTCTATCGGCTTGGTTATGTATCCGCGAATCCCTACTGACATGGCCTTTTCTTCGTTCACATGCTCACTGTATCCGGTACACAGAATAATGGGCAAATCTTTTCTCAAGGCCAACAATTTCACGGCCAATTCCACACCGGTCAAGCCGGGCATGGTTTGATCGGTAATAACCAGATCATAATTCACATCGCCTTTAGCGAACATATCAAGCGCCGTCTTACTGTCTGTAACAGATGTTGTCACCGCCCCCTCACTTCCCAGGAAATCACTGATAAACATTGCGACTGACTCTTCGTCATCAACAACAAGTATGCGAGCACCATTTAACTCCCTGCTTATTTTATCAGGTTGTATTTGACTGTCCAGACTAGTTTCTATCCTTTCATCCTCTAACGGAAACAACAATCGGAATGTTGTTCCTTGTCCTTCCTTAGTATCGACACAAATATGTCCACCATACTTATGCACAAGTCCATGCACCATAGACAGGCCCATTCCACTGCCTTTCCCTACATCTTTGGTAGTGAAAAATGGTTCAAATATACGTTTTAATTTGTCTTCCCGTATACCTGAACCAGTATCACTGACAGACAGTTCAATATAACCACCCTCCTGAATAGCGTCTTGACACGAATCACATAGACAGCCAGATGGATGATCTCGATGTTCATCGTCATTTACTGACAGATCATTTTTGACTGTTTCCCTCACACGCACACCTATATCGATACTGCCTTTGTCACCAATCGCATCCCTGGCATTAATACACAGATTCATAAGAATTTGTTGTATATGCACAGGATTGATTATCATAACAGGCACATCATCTGCGATCGTCATTTTTAACGTAATACTGGATGGTAATGTGGCTTTCAACATATTTGTTACCTCCTTGATTACAGGAAGCAAGTGGACTGGACCGGCGTTGTCGGTACCTGTTCGACTGAATACCAGCATTTGGCTGACCAGATCACGAGCCCGCTCACCCGCCTGGACAACATGCCGGAGATATTCCTTGAGTTTTGGCTGATCATCAGTGACAAAACGCTGCAACGCCATATTAGTAAAACCAAGTATCGACGCCAGTATATTATTAAAATCGTGCGCTATGCCCCCGGTCAATTGACCGATCGTTTCCATTTTTTGTGCCTGCTGGAGCTGATTATTTAACTGAACCCTCTCCTGCGCAGATCGTAATGTACCTATCCCATAAGAAAGATCATTTGCTAGCTCAATAAGAAGATGTATTTCATCCTCATTAAATACATCTTCCTCATTTGCATAAATGCAAAGAACACCAAATGTTTCTTGTTTATTGTGTAGCGGCAGAACAATCAAAGAATTGCAGCCTGCGTGCAGATTAAAACTTCCTGGCTCATCACGCTGTTCCTGGTTTAGAGTCCTATGGAATATTTGCGGAACCCCCGTTTTAATTGTCTTTATTGCCGGGTGATTATGCTCCACCATCTTTCCCGACAACATATCTAATTCATCATGTGTACCACCTTTGCAGACAGCCTGTGTAACAATATTGATATTAGTACGATTTCGGTCAGAATAACCAACCCATGCCAGGGCATAGCCTGTCACATCCACAATAATGTGACATATATTATTTAATAACTCCTCCTCATTCTCTGCTCGCACTAAAACCTCATTACAGGCACTAAGTGTCCTTAATGAACGATTGAGCCTAAGCAAGGACCGTTCCGCCTGTTGCCGTTCCGTCACATCCTGCACAACCGACGCCACACCGACAACCTGACCGGCATCGTTGATCAGGGGCGCATTATGCCATTCGCAAAGAATAACGCTGCCATTTTTAGTAGTGTTTTCATTAATACTGCTTGCGCCACCAGATTGAGTGATCAACGCATTCCAGATCTCCTTCACATCAGCGACCACTTCATTCCGCATTAAGAATTCTAGTGGGTTTTTACCTTTGACTTCATCAAATGTGTACCCGAATATACGCTCTGCCGCCGCATTCCAGCCAGCAACCCTGAAATCGCCGTCCCACTCTATACCACCGAGTGGAGTCTGATCACGATATAACTGAAGGTGCTGCATGGTAGAACGTATTTCATCTTCCATTTTTTTTCTGAGAGTAATATCTTCTTTAACTGCTACATAGTTTGTCACCTCATTCCGAGAATTGACAATAGGTGAAATTAAGGCTCGCTCCCAGAATAACTCGCCGTTTTTCTTCTTATTTAGCAATTCTCCTTGCCATTGCCGGCCTGCCGAAATCGTTCCCCACATATCCTCATAGAATTCACGCGTCTGATTTCCGGAATTTAAAATACGAGGATTCTTACCAATAACATCGAGATGACTATAACCTGTCAGGCCAGAGAATTTAGGATTAACATATTCAATATTTCCTTTTTTATCTGTAATGACAATACTCACGGGGCTCTGTTCGATAGCGCTAGATAATATTTTAATTTTCCGATCAGACGACTTTTTCTGTGTTATATCCTGAAATGTTAATACTGCACCATATCTTATATTTTTCTCATGTATCGGCATTACCTGATATGACACCGCCACTTCGCTGCCGTCACCACATCTAAATAATGCGTCGTCGTTTATTTGTATTTTGCCTTTTATAACGGCATCCATAATGAAATCGATATTATTTTCTTGCAGTCCATTTTCTGCATCCAGACCATGCAGGGCGAATCCCAGTGTCTGTCCAATAAGCTGCTGCTCCGTATAATCCAGAATATTTAGCGCAGCGGGGTTAACGAAACTACATACTCCATGAATATCGACACCAATAATGCCGTTCCCGGAAGAATCCAGAATAAGCTTATTGCGTCGACTTAACTTTTCCACATCGGCCAGTGCGTCTTGAGCCCGTTGCAGACTTTCCTCTAGACGATAGTCAGATTCCCAACGAAACACCTTAAGTATTTTTATAATTGAAAATGTCGCAAAAACTGCCGCGATGGCACGGGCGAGCTGAACAGGGAAATCGAACGTTGCCATGAACGTATCATAATTGAAGGTATTAGCCGGAAAATGATCCGCCTTCGGTACTATCAGTCCACTGCTTACTCCATAAACAACAAAGGCTATTGTTGTCAAATCAAAGTATCTTTTGACCTGGAGTGACGATAGCTTATCTTTTTCATTACGATAAAATAATATGAATCCAGCACCTGTTAGAATTGAGCCGGTAAAACCGAATAAATAACGGCTCCAGATACCCGCAGCGAGTATCGGATTATCCGCAATACTGACCATCACAAAAAGGCAAGCCATGAGGAATATATATATTTTCCAGCCTGCAAGTTTAGCCAGCATCTTTTGCCATGCCGGTGAATTATCACTGGTTATCCTGACTAATCTTCGACCAAATTCAAATAGAAAAATAAATGAAACAAAAAGACAAATCAGCCCGATAATATTGCCGGAGAAAGTCGATACCCGGCTCAACTTCAACATATCCAACCATTCATTAACACCATGAATCAGGCCAAATATCGCCAACAACCAGAAGATGCCTGCCAGTCGAAAATCACTTCCTCTTTTTGGATGAGAGAATATAGCCACACCCATAAAAATAAATGCAGCGCCATAAATTAGAAATACGAGATCCATGTTCCTGCTAACCCAATGAAAGTCTTCACTCATCTGTCAATTATCCCTCTACGTAAGCTGAATATTTCCAGAAAACAGCAACACAATTAAAATACGCCTGCGAACAGGCTACTTAACATCGGGAAACAATAGGGAAATTGTAGTACCTTTTCCCGGCAAACTTTTCACGAGTATATGTCCGCCGTGATCATGCATTACCCCATGCACAATCGAGAGCCCCATTCCCGTGCCCTTCCCAACCTCTTTGGTAGTAAAAAATGGATCGAATACACGTTCCAGTTGCGCTGAACTGATGCCGCCACCGGTATCAGTGACATCTATTTTTATGTAGTCTCCGGAAAATGATGCCTGACATGATGAGCAAATTTGCGCGACCCCACATTCTCTGGAACAACCTATTATTATATTACCTTTCCCATCCATGGCATCGCCGGCATTAACACATAAATTCATAAGCATCTGATGCAACAATATCTGGTTCGTCATCGCGATCAAGTTCACATCATCCATGTGGTATTCGATGTTTATATTAGGTAATGAAGTAGATGCTATCCTTTCCACTGACTCCTTTATCAAAGGTACAACCATGATAGGCTTCAACTCAATCTCGCCGCCACGACTGAATGCCAGCATTTGCGCAACAAGATCCTGGGCGCGTTTGCCCGACTTTTTGACATGATCAAGATAACGAATTATCAGCTTATTGTCGTACTGAGCCGCCTCTTTATTTGCCATCTCCGTATAACCATTAATGGCCGTCAGCATGTTATTAAAATCATGCGCGATACCTCCCGTCAATTGACCTATAGCTTCCATTTTTTGAGCATGCCGCAATTGTCGGTTGATCTTCTGACGTTCAGTCAGATCCCTGGCAAAAGCAACGAACCGTGGAATCTCACCTTCAGGAGCCAGATATTGCAGAAATATTTCAACCGGTATCAGGCGCCCATCTTTGTGTTGATGTATGGTTTCAAATGTAATTGCATGCATCGGTCCTTTAATCAATGGATCGATAACACTCCGAAACATTGATTCATCATATTCCGGTTTTATATCATACGGCCTCATCTGCATTAGTTCGTTAAACCCGTAACCAACCTGGTTTATCGCTCCCTGATTAACATAAAAAAACATGAGGGTTTCCGGATCAAACATAAACACACAATCAAGCGCCTTATCCAGCGTTGATTTAAATCTTGCCAGCTCATTCTCAACTCGTTTCCTCTCTGATATATCACGGACAATGGCTTGCAGAACTCTCTGGCCACCAAGAACCATAGGCGTCAATAACACCTCAGCATTAAAAATGCGGCCATCAACCCTGCAATGAAGCCATTCAAATATTATTTTTTCATTATTGTACGCATCCATAACACGCTGATTGGCTACAACACTTGAGTCAACGCCATTTTCTTGCCGAGGGGGAGAAATATCTCCTGGGTGTTTACCTATGAATTGATCGCGGCTCTCGAAACCAAACATTTGCAGCGTCGACTGATTGCAATCAATAAACATGTCTTTATTAAGTATCATGATGGCATCATTAGATGCCTCAAAAAGCGTTCGGTATTTTTCTTCACTTTCTTTTTGTTTTACTTCAACTTCGAGCCTTCTTGTCCAGGCAAGGGCTATCAGCCAGCTCCCCAAAACTGTTAATAGAAACAACAACGCTGATGCAAACACTACCTTTCTGGCAGCCATCCAGTTTCGTGACTTAACAGCCTTATCAGGCACCCAGGCTACAATCTTCCAGTAATATCCAGTAGCGGCTTTGTCGTTTAGATCGGACGTTGAAGCGTCAACAGTGCGCCTGGCGTGATTCTTACTATCCTCAAGCGGATTGATGGAGTCAAAAGTAAATAGACCATCAGAACTATATAATTGCCCGGAACCACTGCCTGATATCTGTTCCCATACTTTCGGGAATTTGTCTTTAAATTTTCGGCGGTGATTGAGCATGAAACCCCACTCTTGTTCTGAATCATTGCTGCGCAGCCAATAACTGTCCGCATTTACAATCATGGAGTGGCCTTCACTGCCTGCCATAGATCTTACAAAATTATCAATAAGGCGGCTGGCGAGGTAATTTAAAACAACAACACCTATTTTCTTTCCGTAACTATTGTATACTGGCGTAGCGAAACGTATAGTTGGCTTGTACGGAAGCTCTATCTTTCCATTCTCTATATTCAGATCAAGTGGAGAAACAAATACCTCACCCCTGTTAAGACGGATTGAGTCATAAAAATAATAGCGATTTTTTTTATCTTGCAATTCATTCTGAGGCACTACAACAGACTTGCCTCCGATATAATTTATCCTTACCCTCTCCATTCCACGGTAATCTATAAATCTGACCTGGTCATACAAACCCTTTTCCTGAGAAAAAACCATGAGCTCCCTGGAGAGGCCATCTGTTTCAATAACATTTGATTTGTTTGCAGCAGATGCTAATTCCCTGTGCTGTGAAACAACCAATAAATCGCTTATTATGGTGTCAATCTCAAGCTTGATAGATAATTTACTCTGCTGTATATAAAAAATATCTTTCGCAGCATGAATCTCCTCATTCCTTGTAACCTCGATATAGTAAATATAAAAGGCTATCGCAAACTCAAATACAGCGAGAGGGATAAATAGAGGGAGGAAATATTTAAAGATGCGCTTAAAACCGTAAGGATTACTACCTTTCGGCGCCGACTGTTTTGTGTGATTACCTTTTAAGATGATCATCATGTTTATTTGAAGGCATCATTAATGTTTACTTCTTTCATCAAGCGACTCTTCTACGAGAGAACATATCTCTCTCGAAGAAAATGGCTTTTTCAGAATATTTTTTGCTCCAACCAATTTTGCTATTTCAAGATAATCAAAATTTCCAGCAATACCACCACCGCCAGACATGGCGATCACTGGAAGACCAGGATATTGCTTTCTTACTGCCATAATCAGATCGATCCCATTCTTATCCGGCATAACAATATCTGTTATAATCAGATCTACAGAGGAATCATTACATATACTGATTGCCTCAATGCCGTTTTTCGCTTCCACCACTTCAAATCCTAACGGCTCTATCATCTCCTTTATCATGTAACGAACAGATGATTCATCGTCTACGACGAGTATTTTTTTCATGTCGTGTTTCTCTCTTTTATCCGCGGCAATCATAAGAATTGAATATCACCACTATCCATGCCATCCTGATGCACGGCTTTTTTCTTTGTAGATTTGGATATTTCCCTGGTGAAATTCATCGCCTCACGCAACCTCTCTGCATGTTGTTTAAAATGCTCTTCCCCCTGCTGCCTTGCGGTCACTGTAAAGTCTTTTCTAAGACTGGCCGCTTCCTTGCCAAACCCATCAATTGCGTCAAGCCTCGTCTCCATATGCGTGATCAACTGCTTGGTCATGTCTTCAAACTGAAGAGATCTAACTGCGATATTTACTGCCTCGTTAATTTTTTCTGCAAACAATGAGACAGCTTCAAGCTCTTTACTTATTTCCTGGTTGGTATGCTCTACATTCAGCATAAGCTCTTCCATTCTTCCTTTTGATCTCATTGTGAGCGTTAAATCTCTGGAAGCCATTTCACCAACAATATTACTGGCGCCGCCCATTGTTTTGCGGATCTCTGCATATTTCTTGCGAATTTGCTCGCTGAACAGATCACTTCGATGTGAAAGCGCCCTGACTTCGTCCGCAACTACAGCAAAACCTCTTCCCGCTTCACCTGCCCTTGCCGCCTCAATTGCTGCATTTAACGCAAGTAAATTCGTTTGAGAACTTATGCCATTTATCTCACCAAGAAGAGTATCGATCTCATTGATTTGTTCACTCATGTCGTTCATTGCCGTAACAAGATTCATGCTACCCTTACTCATCTCAGTGATGCTATCAATAAACATATCGATAAGTTCAGTCGCTTCATTGCGAAATTCACTCTCGTGACTATCCTCGCTGCGCTCGCTAGCAATAAGATGTATCAGCTTTATAACCAAAGCTTCCTGATTTTTAGACTGAGAATCGAGCATCTTGAAGCTTTCAAAAAGTCCGGCAATTGCATCACCCTGAATATCACGAACCTGGGTCAGTTCACCATGAAATTGCGTAATCTGGCTTGCCATCTCCTCATCCGTTTCATTAAGCAGCAGTTCATATTCACCAGCCAGATGCGCATCCCTTTCATTCGCCCTGTTGTTTTCTGTATTTTTCTTAGTAAATATTCGCCACAGCATGACTGTGCCGACCGCCCAACCTGAAGCAACACCAATCATCAGTATCCTGATAATAATTGATTCCGGGTAGAACCAGAGTCCGGCACAGGCACTTAGTAGAAAAACCAGTCCGGTGCGTATTGCCATGTTAATGTACAACTTATTCACAGGCACTACATTAACCTCTATTTCTCGCAAAGCTGCTTATACCAGCAAGATTGCCATATATTTCTGTTTCTTGTTCTCTTTGTTTTTCTTGCGGCAGTAACAAATCCTCTGGACGTGTACGCAACAAATTAAGAAAAACAGAAACCAGTGCTGGATCACGCCAGCCTTTTTCCACATCCTCTTCAAAAATGGCAATAATCTCATCCTGTGAAAATGCCTTTTTGTAAGGCCTTTCATTTGACAATGCATCGTAAATATCCAGAATCTGAAAAGCCCTCGCCAAAAATGGTATTTCCTCTCCTTTCAATCTGTCAGGGTAGCCGCCACCGTCCCAGCGCTCATGGTGATGACGAATGATTGGCACTGTGTATTTCATGCTTTTCAAACCGTTACACAAATAACAACCCAGGGCTGAATGTTGGCGCATAACATCCCACTCTTCGCTTGTTAAAGGGCCTTTTTTCAACAAAATACTATCTGGGATACCCAATTTACCTATATCGTGTAAGACACCACCACGTCGTAGTGCAACAAGTTCATTAAAATCAAGACCAAGTTCTTTGCCAAACACCACAGACATATGCTCCAGTCTGGAACAGTGGTCACCTGTAACTTCATCCTTGGCCTCTACCATTCTCGCCAATGCGAATAGGATCGACTCCATATTATCCAGTTGATCAGTAACACGTTTGTTATTCGCAGCCGCTCGCACTCTAGCAAGCAATTCGATTGACGAATAAGGCTTCCTGACAAAATCGCTGGCCCCGGACTGGAGGCTTTTCTGAAGCTCTTCGTCGTCCGCCGTTCCTGTCACCATTATCAGCGGCAAAAACGGCATTTCCAGTTCATTTCTCACCAGACAGCACACCTCATCACCACTAATATCCGGCATACACTTATCCAGAACAACTATATCGAATTCATGTTCCTTAATACAGGCAATCGCATCCCGGCCATTTACTGCCTCTATTACATCAAACTCTTGTGACTCAAGAATTTCCGTAACAAGCAACCTCTGAGCTGCCTCATCATCCACCACCAGAACTTTATATTTTGCTTCTGCCACAGTCTTGTTATCTGTCGCCATAATGTGCTCACACTCTCTTTGGTACTTCATTCACGCATATATCAGGTATCCAGAAAATACACTTTCCCATCCGCCTCTTTGTCCTTTATGTTTTTACGACACGCATTCTCAGCAACAATAATATCTCCGGCATTAGCTCGCTCGATACGCTTCACATAAACATCATTGGTCGTCGGGTTATAGTAAATCTTTCTTGGCAAAAACCCGCCAACATCTTCGCTAAGTATTTTTATCTTTTCTATGGCAAGATATTCCCGAACAAACGCAATATTTTCCGCTCCAATATCGGTTGACGTGTCTGTTATGCTTGCGCCGCCAAATATTTTTGCCTCAAGGTTATAACGCATCCCGCCTTTTTTTATGATTTCATTTATCAACATTTCCATTGCAACATTTCCATAACGAGCTGTAAGAGATTTATAATCAGTCACATTGTTCTCGCCACTTCTGTTTTTGTACTTTTCGAATGGCAACATAAAATGATTCATACCGCCTATGCCAAGCACTTTTTCATATATACATGCAGCAATGCATGAGCCAAGTATGGTGACGATCATTTCACCAGCCTCACCTACGGCATATTCTCCTGGCAATATTTTGACAATATGACATTTGAGTCTTGCATCCCAGTAACGGGAAGCAGACTTTGTCTTATACACACCATCCTCTCCCGTTATGACATTTCTCATATTATTATCCAATCAACTTTTTCAAAACACCAAGCAGTTGGTCAGGGTTGAATGGTTTAACAACCCAAACCTTTGCGCCGGCTTCTTTACCTTTCTGACGCATCTCATCACTGCTCTCTGTTGTCAGCATAATCACCGGCGTATATTTATTACTTGCGAACATCCTGCCTGCCTTGACCATTTCAAGACCATTCATATTAGGCATATTCACATCTGAAATAATGGCATCATATTTCTCTTTTTCTATTTTTGACAGACCAAGCTTGCCATCTTCAGCAGTAGTTACGTCATAACCAGCATCGCTGATAGCCTTGCCTGCTATTTTTCGCATTGACTCTGAATCATCAACAAGTAATATTTTCTTGCCCATCTCTACCTCCAATTTAAATCATTTGTGTTTAGAAATATCAATACTGGTTTTAAGTAGCAATTCCGCTATATCCTGTAACGCCACCAACTTTTCCGCCGCGCCCAGCTTCCATGCCTCTCTTGGCATGCCAAACACAACAGAGGTCTCTTCATCCTGTGCAAACGTCCGGCCACCGGCGTCCATGATCTCTTTCAAACCTTTAGCCCCATCATCACCCATACCTGTCATCAGGCATGCCACGGTATTCGCACCGGCATACCGTGCTACCGATCTAAATAAAACGTCTACAGATGGCCTATGCCTGTTTACCAGTGGTCCCTCTACAACTTCGACGCAATATTTTGCTCCGCTACGCTTAAGCAGCATATGTTTTCCACCCGGCGCCAATAAGGCCAGCCCGTTGTGCAGAACATCGCCTGAAACCGCTTCTCGTACTTCAATCGCACTCATCTGATTGAGATTGTCAGCAAAAGATCGGGTGAATTTTTCCGGCATGTGCTGGACGATTACAATACCAGGTGACAACGCCGGCATGGCGGAAAGAACCTGTCGCAAAGCTTCAGTTCCCCCGGTAGATGCCCCTATCGCAATAATCTTGTCCGTCGTTTCACTCATTGCCTTGCTGTTATTATTTTTTTTCAGGATGACGTCGGCAGTACGTTTTTCCTCTGTTTGCATAAATGCGGATTTTCGCATTTTTACCTTTGCTTGAGCTGCGGCTTTTACTGCATCAATTATCTGGATAGCAGATTCATTTATAAATCCTTTAACACCAACTTCCGGTTTTGTAATGATTTCGACAGCCCCAGCACGCAAGGCACGCATTGATGTTTCGGAATTTTCTCGCGTCAGACTCGAACAAATAACCACCGGTAATGGATTTTCCGCCATCAGCTTTTGTAAAAAAGTGATACCATCCATTCTCGGCATTTCAATATCCAGAGTAATCACATCCGGCATTATTTTCTGCATTTTTTCCATCGCAAAGACCGGGTCGACTGCCTGCGCCACAACCTCAATTCCAGGATCGCTATTTAGAACCTCACTCAACACCTTTCTGACCAGGGCTGAATCATCCACAACCATGACTTTTATCACATCCGTCATAAAGTCATTTTCCCATGCAAGTCTTTTTTGAGATACACAGATGGTTTTACCGCTAATAATTGTGGCAACATTCCATGCAATGACTCCGAATGACCGGTCATCAAATACGACCCTGTTTTCAAATGCTTACACAACCTTTCCAGGACCCGTATTTTTGTTTCCTGAGAGAAATAAATCAAAACGTTTCTACAGAAAATAACGTCGAATATTTCTTTTCTTGGCGGCGACTCAACCAGATTGTAATGCTCAAACGTTACATGCTTTTTTATCTCAGGCGCGATGGCGACAAACCCATGATAATCGCCTGTTCCTCTAAGCATATATTTATGGCGCATATCTTTCTCGACCAGCCGCACCCGATGTTCGTTGTATATCCCCTGACGTGCCGCTTTAATCATTTCCGTTGAAATATCCGTGCCTACGATCTCCCAGTTGGCGTTAATGCCTAGCGTTTCTGATAAAATGATAGCCAGGGTATAGGCCTCTTCGCCTGATGAGGAAGCTGCGCTCCATATCCGCAACAGTTTTCCCGGCTCATGCCGGGCCAGAATTTCCTTCTTTAAAAAGTCAAAATGTTGAGGTTCTCGAAAAAAATAGGTTTCGTTTGTTGTCAGCAGATCGATGAAAATTTGTAATTCGCCATTACCTGCTCCCTCACCCTTTGTTATATACTCAAGATACTCATCATAACTTTTAAAATTTAAGGCCCGAAGCCTTTTCGCCAGACGACCGGAAACAAGTGACTTCTTAGCTTCGGACATGGATATGCCGGCTGTTTTATATATCAAGCCCTGAAAGCCGGCAAAGGCCTTGGCTGAGATAACACCTCCATCATTGTGGAGCTCGCCTTGATCTATGACTTGTGTATGCATCCGAATATGCTCGTTATTTCCCATCTCTCATTGTGGTATCGCTTTCATCTTTAAAATTGGCAACAACTGCAATTTCTTCTGATGACAATACCTTGTCAACCGCCAGGATAATGACAAAATCATCACCCAACTTACCCATGCCGCGAATAAAGTCTGTTCTGACGCGAGTTCCAAGATAGGGGGCTGAACCAATATCTTCTTCAGCTATGTCGATCACATCCAACACCTTGTCAACCAGCACACCTATCACTGCTGGCTCATCATCCAGCTGAACTTCCATTATAACAACGCTCGTTTTTCGTGAATTTTCCGAAGGTGGCATACCAAGTTTTTTTGCCAGATTAATAACCGGTATTACACTGCCGCGAAGATTAAGCGCCCCGGCAATAAAGTCAGGCACCATCGGCACCATAGTCAAGCCATGAAATTCAATGATCTCCTTAACTTGCATGATCGGAGCCGCAAACTCCTCACCCGACAAGTTAAACGTAAGAAATTGGCTTGCCTCTCCAGCATCTTCAACAGTATTAAGCTCTAATTCATGCATTAGATCTCTCCTTTAATAGCGCTGAAAACCTTCTGGCAATGAAATATCCGGCTTTACCGAATGTTGAGCTGTTTCTCTAGACGGTTCAGCAACATGTTTTGCCTGCTTGATAGGTTTAGTCATTACAGATGCTCTAGTAATTCCGTCATCATCTGCAACCGTAAAGAAATTCATCATGTCACTAAGCGCCTGTGTTTGGGCGCTCATTTCTTCTGCGGTTGACGCCAACTCTTCGGCAAGGGCGGCATTGTTTTGTGTAACCGTATCCAACTGACCCATGGCGCTATTGACTTCACCAATACCACTGGCCTGCTCTTCGCTGGAAGCACTGATTTCCTGGACAAGCTCCGCTGTCTTCTTGATGCTAGGTACAATTTTTTCCAGCAAGTCACCGGCACCCTCAGCCACACTTACACTATCTTTAGCCAGAGAACTTATCTGCCCGGCGGCTGCCTCACTGCGTCGGGCGAGTTCACGAACCTCAGAGGCAACAACTGCAAACCCTTTGCCCTGCTCGCCGGCCCGCGCCGCCTCGATTGCGGCATTCAGCGCCAGCATGTTTGTCTGGTATGCGATATCCTCAATAATGGCGATCTTTTCCGCGATATCCTTCATTGCAGTTACTGTCTCAGCCACCTGTTTACCGCCTATTTCAGCCTGTTCCGATGCTGTTGTAGCCATGGTTTCGGTTTGTTTGGCATTGTCCGCATTCTGATTCACGGTCGCACTCATCTGCTCTAATGAAGACGACGTTTCTTCTACACTTGCGGCCTGTTCTGATGAACCGCTGGATAGATCCTGAGATGCCGTACTTACCTGACTTGCGGCATCACTCAAGCCTGACGCGCTCATTTTTACCTTACTGATAACATCGTGAATCTTTTCAATAAACGCGTTAGCCGCGGCGCATAGTTGTCCGATTTCATCTTTGGAAGATATAACGATACGCTTGGTAAGATCGCCTTCACCTTCCGCAATATCCCGCATTCTGGTCAGTGCGTCACTAAGAGGGCGCGTTACGCCGGTAACAACAAGAAATGTAAACAACAAGGTTACCAGCGTTGAAATCACGGTTATGGTTAAGGCCGTTCCAAAATTACGGCTCGCCGCATCAGACAAGTCAACTGCCCTGCCTGATAAAGTTTCAGCAAAATAATTTTCGACTTTTTTCAACAGGTCAATTCTTGCCGTACTAACCTTAAACCAGTATGTTGAGCTGACCTTAACGCGCTGCCTTCCTTTGCTTATCAACTTTGTTTCTTGCGCAAGCTCACGTAAACGTTCAACCTCTTCCACATCAGGACCTTTGACGGTTTCGTTCATAAAAACCAGCTGTTCATCGTTTGCAAATGATTTGGCCACATTTGTATATGCCGTTTGCAAAACAACCAGAGACAGAAATTTTTCATAGGCGCCAGGACCAAATGCACCGGCACCAAAGGCGCCGGACAACACAGCTCGCTCAATACCGGCCCGTTCTTTAGCCTGTAAAAAATTGACATACGCCGAGGCTAGTTTTGTTACCTCTGCATTACTGCTTAGTGTTGCCACCTGCGCCACTGAACCTAATATTTTCGCATTGGTATCAGTGTAGTATCCAATAGCCTTTGGTTGGACAATTTTAAATTTGGTTACGGCATCTCGCGTTGGCTGTAAGGCCCCCAGGTTTGCCATTATGGTATTGACCTCGACGCTTAACCTTTCACCGCCATATTTCTTGACATCATTCTTTGCCAGATAGGTTTTAAGCTCAGTCAGACTCTTATCCACCAGGCCACGCTGCACCGGCAATTGTTCGGCAAAGCTTTTTCCTTTCGATGCCAGATAACCCGCGGTCATACCCCGCTCTTTCTGTAGTTCATGTACAAGATTACTGGCCTTAACCCCATACGAGGACAGATCCCTGACATGCTCCATCTCCTGCATTGTCCCGTACTCCATTACAATTTTCGCAATAGAGAAATACAGCAGCCCGGCAATTGGGAAAAAAAGCATTAGAGCAAATTTGCTTTTCATGCTCAAGTTGTTGATAATTTTCATAAACAATCTCCTGCTTTCGAAAAACTAGTGTAGTGATATTGGGTTATCATCGATATTCACATCCGTTCTATATTGTTGATATTGATCTATCTGTTCACGCTCAACCGCTGATTTAACAAGGTCCGGAATATCCATAATCAATGCCAGCTGACCACTACCGAGAATAGTGAAACCGGCAAAACCTCTTACCCCTTGAAACACTCTGCCCAGCGGTTTGATAACGGCCTGTGCTTCGCCATACAATTCATCCACCAGCAAACCCAGTTTTTTACCTGCAAACTTCACGACAACCACATTCATGCGTGTCGCAGATTTTGTGTTTTTAGAAATACCGAGATAATCATCCATCTGAATCAATGGCAAAACTTCATCGCGCAAATTTATATAATTTTGTGAGTTTGCTCGCTTTCTTTGCTGCTCGTTCAATGTTACGCATTCCTCCATCATATCCAGAGGAATAATAAAAGATTCGCTTGCGATACGGATATGAAATCCATCTATGATTGCCAACGTGAGTGGCAACCTGATAATCATCGAAACACCTTTTCCAAGCACCGATCGCACAACCACACTACCGCGCAACGATTCGATATTTCGACGCACTACATCCATCCCAACACCACGACCCGATATATTGCTGACAGTGTCTGCCGTGGAGAACCCAGGCTCAAATATAAGATTATAAATCTCTTCATTCGTCAGAATCTCATCTTCCCTGACCAATCCGCGACTTCTGGCAATACTCAGTAATTTTTGCGGATTCAACCCACCACCATCATCACTCACCTCGATAACAATTGTTCCCGTTTCATGAAACGCCTTGAGGGTTATTACGCCCTCCTCTGGCTTTCCGGATCTTGCCCTGTCGGCAGGCTTTTCTATGCCGTGATCCATCGAATTTCTAATAAGGTGAACCAGAGGATCGCCAATTTTATCAATCACTGTTTTATCAAGTTCAGTTTCACCGCCATATACTTCCACTCGAATTTTCTTTTTGAGATCCTTCGCCGTATCCCGTACAACCCGATGAAAACGATTAAATGTATTTGCGACCGGCACCATGCGTAAACCTAAGGCGGTTTCTCGCATATTTTCCAATGCAAGCGTCATTGACTCCATTGACTTGGCCAGTTCATCGTCACTGCGATCAGATGCAATCTGGGAAACCTTGGCTCCACTGATTATCAATTCGCCAACCAGAGTCACCAACTTATCAAGCTTCTCAGATGCAACCCGAACA
This sequence comes from Chromatiales bacterium, assembly GCA_024641465.1. Lineage (GTDB taxonomy): Bacteria > Pseudomonadota > Gammaproteobacteria > UBA6429 > Thiohalophilaceae > JAHEDB01. Next base: position 22,934 of record JAHEDB010000003.1, read on the forward strand.
AAACTCAATTCGCTTTGTTTATCACTTCTCAGCTTTTGTTGTTTCTCGATGGCTTTTCCCATTACTTCAGGCTGAACTGCCCCTTGCCTTACCAGTATCTCGCCAGACAACCCGCCATTTTCTTCCTGGTGCCTCAATGCCTGTTGTAGCTCATTTTCAGTCAGCGCCCCGATTTCAATAAGAAGTTGACCCAGGACCTGATCATTTTCCGGCAATTCCTCCAGCATCCGTTGATAATCAGAAATGCGGGACCTGGGTGGCAAAATTGATATTCTGGAACCATCAAAAAAGTCAAACACCTCCGCTATCGTATTTTTGTCCACTCCACTCTTTAGCGTTAATTCCCAGCCAAGATAACAATTCTCAGGGTCGTAACTATCCATTGAGGGCATACTTTCGTTCGCCATTCTGATCGACACGATTTCTCCTAACGCCCTTAATTGATCAAACATGACCAACGGACTAAATCCAAGACGAAAAGTGTCTTCACCAAGACGTATTGATATATGCCAACACTCACTCTCTACCTGGTCACCGGATCCTGATTCAACCTCCACATCGGTTGCAACAACCTCTGCCTCCTGTATTTTCTCATCCCCGCCGGCCTTAAATGAGTTCAACCTACCCAGCAAAATCTTTTCTTCATTTACATCGATCTCTGAATCATCAACCAGATTTTTTATCAAGCTTGCGATATGATCTTTCACACGCATAAACAGGCTAATCAAATCACCTGTTATCGGTATAAGACAATTCCTGACGTCATCCAGTAAATTCTCAACGACGTGAGTAAACTCAATAATATTTACAAAACCAAACAGACCTGCTGAACCTTTAATAGTATGTGCAGCCCTGAACACCCGATTAATCAAATCGGCATCATTAGGAGACCGCTCCAGCTCCAACAGCGCCTTCTCCATATCATCAAGCAGCTCATAGCTTTCGCTGATAAATATCCGCGTGTTTTCATCAAGTAACATCACTTATTCTCCATTGACTTAATCTGCGTCCAGTCCGGTCGATGCTATCTGGCAACAGATACTCTCCGCCATACTACGCACTGTGTCTGACACCCCACTAAACACCAGTTTTATTTTATTTCTTTTCGCCTCTAACTGTGCCGCAACCAGTAACTGTATAAATGACGCATCAACCTTTTCCACCTCTGCCAAATCCACGGTAACATGTGGAGAAACCTTGACGAGGTCGCGGATCTTTATATACAAGTCAGAAATTTCATAGATCGTACAGTCGCCTTTCAGATCCAGTCTGACTGAGTTATTTTCTGAAATATTCATAACCAACCTCTAATCTGGTCAAGCAAATTCATAACCGCCTGCACTACCATCTAGACAGACGCCAAATCATTCAAACCAAGTCGAGAAAGCAAATCATTAGCATCGATAGGTTTAGCTAAACAGGCCTCTGCGCCGGCAGATAATATTCGTCCTACATTTTCCTGAGTGCATTCGCCTGACATGGCAATAACGCGTATATCTTTTGTGTTGGGTCCCTGCTTTAACTGTCTACATACCTGAAAACCATCCACACCCGGCAATACCAAATCAAGCAATATCACTTGTGGTTCAAACTCGCTAACCTTAAGGCCCGCCTCAAAACCATTTATGGCAGTTTCAGTCACGACCTCCACCGCCGTCCCGGTAACAAGTTCCACCAGATAATCCCTCAGCTGATCATCATCGTCAGCAATAAGAATTCGAAAAACTCTGTCGTTATCGCCGGCCAATCCTGTATTCAAGGTCAAGCCTTTTTGCTGAGCAAAGCGTTCAATCTCGGCCGGTAAAAAACGGCGATGCCCGCCCGGGGTCGTCAGTGCATTTAGCTCACCACGTTCCGCCCATTGCCGAACAGCCGTTGGGGAAACCATGAGTAGCTCAGCCACCTGATTTGGCGTTAAATACGATTTTTTTAGGGCGCGCTTAGTCATACCGTAAAATTCTTCAACAAAATCATCATGTAACAGCTATCTCTTACCCATAATAAATTAGCTGATATGTTCAAATTCAACGTAATTTATGGTTTTTGCGATTTATGTAGGGCTTATGTCGGCACTAAATTCCGGAACCTTAATTTTCTAGGTACTCAAGGGGGTATTCTTTTTTAACAACGATTTCATGATGTTAGGCACTACACTAAGGTGCAATTTGCTAATACCCGTTATTCATCGCTGTAAAAAATAGTAGTGATTCGCATCGATAGCGAAAAGGATTAAACCAGAGCGATTACCGGTATGGGCTTATGCATGATCGAGCAACACATCAATAACTAACTGAGCTGGCTGGGATGTGTGACGGGTAGTTACGATATGAACGCAACATACGGTCTGAATATGTCGCGGTGATGCAAACGGGGAAGATACGAAGGGTCTATATGTAGTGTGACAAGATTTGAATAGGCCGGATTACGCCAGGACGACTTATACTCACTGTCGTATCAGAGTCGATAAATTCAGGAAGTGGTGAATCGTTTGTAAAGTATTAGATATGGTGCCCGGGGCCGGGGTCGAACCGGCACGGGATTTAACTCCCGAGGGATTTTAAGTCCCTTGCGTCTACCAATTTCGCCACCCGGGCTTGAGATGATTCCAGCGCCGGTAGAAAGGCGGCATGTAGTAAAGTGTTTATTCTATTTTGTTTGCTGTTTAATTAAATGGAGGCGGGAGCCGGAATTGAACCGGCATACGCGGTTTTGCAAACCGCTGCATAACCATTTTGCTATCCCGCCATTTTCATGCCCATGATACAAAAAAACCCCGGTGAGGTCACCGAGGTTTTTGGTGTTTTGGAGCGGGAAACGAGACTCGAACTCGCGACCCCGACCTTGGCAAGGTCGTGCTCTACCAACTGAGCTATTCCCGCAAAGAGGGTGCTATTGTAGCGGCGCGTTTTTTGCTGTCAAGCGTGTTGTGAGCAATTTTTTTAATGTCTTGTCAGACTGGACCAGGCGGCGCGCAAGTAGATGATCATGGACCAGAGTGTCAGGGCCGCGGCCAGATAGAGCAGCCCGTAGCCGATCTCAGTCGTCGGAAAGAGTCCGATCGGGGCTCGATATAGAAGGAAGCCAATGGCCAGCATCTGGGCCGTGGTTTTGACTTTACCAATATAGGACACCTTGACCTTGGTCTTATCTCCCACCTGGGCCATCCACTCCCGCAGGGCGGAGACGGCGATCTCCCGGCCGATGATGACGGCAGCAGGCACAGCGGTGAAGGCACCAGGGTCCGCCCCCACCAGCAGGATCAGGGCGGTAGCAACCATCAGCTTGTCGGCTACCGGGTCGAGGAAGGCGCCAAACGCCGATTGCTGATTGAGTTTGCGGGCCAGATAACCGTCCAGCCAGTCACTGACCCCGGCGAGGAAAAAGATGCCGGTGGTGATCAGCGGATTCCAGCCTGAGTCTGGCAAATAGAAGGCCACCACGAAGATCGGGATGAGGACAATACGTAACAGGGTCAGGATGTTGGGTATATTCCATTTCATGTTATTGATTATGGTCCATCTGTATGAAAACGATCATAAATTAATTGCGCCAGATCCCGGCTAATGCCCTGCACCCTCGTTAAATCCTCCACGCCGGCCCGGGCTACCTCCTGTAATCCGCCAAATTGACGCAGTAGCTGTTGCCGCCGTTTGGGGCCAAGGCCGGGTATTTCTTCCAGTGGTGAGGTATTGCGTTTTTTGCTGCGTCGTTGCCGGTGGCCGGTAATGGCGAACCGGTGCGCCTCATCACGGATCTGTTGTATCAGGTGTAACGCGGGTGAATCGCTGGGGAGTATAATCTCGCGCTGTTGCTCGGACAAGCAGAGTGTTTCCAGGCCGGGCTTGCGGGACGGGCCCTTGGCAATACCAATGATGCTCAGGCCTTCTATCTGTAATTCCTCGATGACATCCCGGGCCTGCGAGACCTGGCCCTTGCCACCGTCGATGAACAGAATGTCGGGGATCTTGCCCTCGCCCTGTTTGAGTCGTTTATAGCGGCGGGTCAGTGCCTGATGCATCGCTGCATAGTCATCGCCAGGTGTAACGCCTTCGATGTTAAAGCGGCGATAGTCGGATTTGAGCGGGCCGTTTTGATCAAACACCACGCATGAACCCACTGGTGCTTCGCCCATAGTATGGCTAATGTCAAAACACTCCAGCCGTGCCGGTAGTTCATCAAGTCCCAGGACATCTTGCAGTACCTCAAATCGTTGCAACAAGGTGGCTTGACTGTTCAAGCGCATACTCAGCGACTGGTTGGCGTTGTGTTCCGCCATTTTTAACCAGCGCGCCCTCTCCCCTCTCAGTTTGTGGGACAGGGTTACCTTGCGACCCGCCTGTTCCGACAGCACTGAGGCTATTAAGTCGGCATCGGTGAGCCCGGCATTGAGGAGTATTTCCTCAGGAATATCGTGTTTTGTGACCGCGTTCGCCCCTCCCGCCAGGTAGAACTGGGCCAGAAAGGCGGATAACAGCTCGTCTACGCTCTGTAATTCGACGTTTTTTGGATAGAAAGTCTTGTTGCCCAGATTGCGACCGCCCCGCACCGTAAACAGCTGTACGCAGGCCACATCCCCTTGCAGGGCCGCGGCGATCACATCCAGATTACCCTTCTCACCCTCGATATACTGGCGCTCCTGGATACGCCGCAGGCTGGCGATCTGATCGCGGTAGCGGGCCGCCTGTTCATAGTGCAGGGCCAAGGCGGCGCCATCCATCTTGTTGGCCAGTTCCTCGATCACCGCCGAGCTCTTGCCCTCCAGAAACATCACCGCATGGTGCAGGTCCTCGCCATAACCGGCCTCGTCGATTAGCCCGACACAGGGGGCGGTACAGCGTTTGATCTGGTATTGCAGGCAGGGCCGGGAGCGGTTTTTATAAAAGCTGTCTTCACACTGACGGATGGGAAATACCTTTTGCAACAGACTGAGGGTCTCGCGCACCGAGCCGGCGCTGGGATAGGGTCCGAAGTAGCGGCCCCTGGCACGCTGGGCGCCGCGGTGTACCGCCAGACGTGGGAACGGGTCTTGTGAGAGATAAATATAGGGATAACTCTTATCATCCCGAAACAGCACGTTATAACGCGGCTTGAGGGACTTGATGAGGTTGTTCTCGAGCAGCAGCGCCTCATTCTCGGTATGCGTGACGGTGATCTCGATATGTTCGATCTGCGCCACCAGGGTGCGGGTCTTGGGGTGGCTGATATTCTTCTGGAAATAACTCGAGACGCGCTTTTTGAGATTGCGGGCCTTGCCGACGTAGATGACATGCCCTTGTTTGTCGCACATGCGGTACACAC